>NZ_WKFA01000018.1:0-111580 GCF_021605325.1 Pseudomonas sp. PA-7-1E | reverse complement strand
ACACGAATTGCTTGATTCAGTTGTTAAAGAGCGGTTGGTTAAGATCTTTCGTCTCAACCGAGGCGCGCATTCTACAGCAGCCTCATTTGCTGTCAAGTGGTTATTTTCAGAAGTTTTCGAAGATTTCCTCAACAACTTCAACCACTTGCGCTTGCGATCTCTCGTAAGCGGGAGGCGAATTCTACAGCGTTACACGCCGCTGTCAACACCTCTTTTTCAACTTCCTTTTGGCTTCGATGAACTGAAGCAACTTGCTGCCGAAAACTGCATAACTCATTGTTTAACAAGGAGTTTTCCGTTTCGACTGCGCCGGAAGTGGGGCGAATTATAGGCTTCCAGAATCTGCCGTCAACCTTCTTTTTCACATTTCTGTCATATAAGTCAAAAAAGCCCAATAACGCAAAGGCCGGCCCCAAGGGTCCGGCCTTCTGTCTACTGAGCCTTACAGACTAGGAAAGGCGAATTGCGACGCTTCATGGCTGGCCCGCTGCGGCCAACGCTGGGTGATCGCCTTGCGACGGGTATAGAAACGCACCCCGTCCGGCCCATAGGCATGCAGGTCGCCAAACAGCGAACGTTTCCAGCCACCAAAGCTGTGATACGCAACCGGCACCGGCAGCGGCACGTTAACACCCACCATGCCGACTTCAATCTCATCACAGAACAGACGCGCAGCTTCGCCATCGCGGGTGAAGATACAAGTACCGTTGCCGTATTCGTGATCGTTGATCAGTTGCATCGCCGCTTCCAGGCTATCCACCCGCACTACGCACAACACCGGGCCAAAGATCTCTTCTTTATAGATACGCATCTCAGGGGTGACGCGGTCAAACAAGCTGCCACCGAGGAAAAAACCTTGCTCATGCCCGGCAACACTCAAGCCACGGCCATCAACGACCAGCTCAGCCCCCGCCGACACACCGTCTTCTATATAGCCACTGACTTTATCTCGCGCCTGCCCCGTCACCAACGGGCCCATATCCAGCCCGCAAGAAGTGCCCGCACCAATCTTCAACGCCTTGACCTGTGGCACCAGCTTGGCAATCAATGCATCCGCCACCTGATCGCCCACGCACACAGCCACCGAGATCGCCATGCAACGCTCACCGCAGGAACCATACGCCGCGCCCATCAGGGCACTCACAGCGTTATCCAGGTCTGCATCCGGCATCAGCACCGCGTGGTTTTTCGCCCCGCCCAGCGCCTGCACACGCTTGCCACGTTTGGTCGCTTCGGAATAGATGTACTCGGCAATCGGCGTCGAGCCTACAAAGCTCAAGGCTTTGACTTCAGGCGCTTCGATCAATGCGTCCACCGCGCCCTTGTCGCCATGCACCACGCTGAGCACGCCTTTGGGCAGCCCGGCTTCCTGCAACAGCTGCGCGATCAACAGCGTCGAACTCGGGTCGCGCTCTGAAGGTTTAAGGATGAAACAGTTACCGCAGACAATCGCCAGCGGGTACATCCACAACGGCACCATCGCCGGGAAGTTGAACGGAGTAATACCTGCCACCACGCCCAATGGCTGGAAGTCCGACCACGCATCAATGTTCGGCCCTACGTTGCGGCTGTATTCACCCTTGAGAATCTCCGGCGCCGAGCACGCGTACTCCACGTTCTCGATCCCACGCTTGAGTTCACCCGCGGCGTCTTCCAGGGTCTTGCCATGTTCTTCGCTGATCAACTGCGAGATCCGTGCTTCGTTCTGCTCCAGCAGTTGCTTGAAACGAAACATCACTTGGGCACGCTTGGCCGGCGGCGTATTGCGCCAAGCCGGAAACGCCGCCTTGGCTGAGTCAATCGCCTGTTGAATGGTTTCACGACTGGCCAAAGGCACCTGGTGAATCACATGCCCGGTAGACGGGTTATAGACGTCGGCACTACGACCGCTGTCGTTGACCAGTTCACCGTTGATCAAATGCTGGATAAGGCTCATGCAGGGCTCCTGAAAAATTGTTCTATATAGAAGGAGAAATCAGTCGATCTTGTTCAGCACTTCGCCGACCGCGTCAAACAGACGGTCCAGGTCCTGCGGCTTGCTGTTGAAGGTTGGCCCGAACTGCAGGGTGTCGCCGCCAAAACGCACATAGAAACCGGCCTTCCACAACGCCATGCCGGCCTCGAATGGACGCACGATGGCATCTCCATCACGTGGGGAAATCTGAATCGCACCGGCCAGGCCGTAGTTGCGAATGTCGATCACATTCTTGCTGCCCTTCAAACCGTGCAGCGCATTCTCAAAGTGCGGCGCGACTTCGGCTACGCTCTGCACCAGGTTTTCTTTCTGCAACAGGTCCAATGCCGCCAAGCCCGCCGCGCAAGCCACCGGGTGCGCCGAGTAGGTGTAGCCGTGGGGGAATTCCACTGCGTATTCCGGCGTCGCCTGGTTCATGAAGGTCTGGTAGATCTCGCTGCTGGCAATCACCGCGCCCATCGGGATCGCGCCGTTGGTGACTTGCTTGGCAATGCACATCAGGTCCGGGGTCACGCCGAAGCTGTCGGCACCGAACATCGAGCCGGTGCGGCCAAAGCCCGTGATCACTTCGTCGAACACCAACAGGATATTGTGCTGGTCGCAAATTTCGCGCAGACGCTTGAGATACCCCTGCGGTGGCACCAATACCCCAGCGGAACCGGCCATAGGCTCGACAAATACGGCCGCAATGTTCGACGCGTCATGCAGCTCGATCAACTTGAGCAACTCATCGGCCAGCGCGATGCCGCCCAGCTCCGGCATACCCCGGGAGAAAGCGTTGCTGGCCAGCAAGGTGTGAGGCAGATGGTCAACATCCATCATCGCCTGGCCAAACAGCTTACGGTTACCGTTCACACCGCCCAGGCTGGTACCGGCAATGTTAACGCCGTGGTAACCACGGGCGCGACCAATCATCTTGGTCTTCGTGGCCTGGCCTTTCAGGCGCCAGTAGGCCCGCACCATCTTCACCGCCGTATCGGCACATTCAGAGCCCGAATCGGTGAAGAACACATGATTCAGGTTGCCTGGGGTCAGGTCGGTGATTTTTTCCGCCAACTGGAAGGACAACGGATGACCGTACTGGAAGCCTGGAGAGTAGTCCAAGGTGCCCAATTGCTTGGCGACCGCTTCCTGGATTTCCTTGCGCGTATGCCCGGCGCCACAGGTCCAAAGGCCCGACAACGAATCATAGACCTTGCGCCCCTTGTCATCGGTCAACCAGCTACCTTCGGCGGCCACGATCAGGCGTGGATCGCGCTGGAAGTTGCGGTTGGCGGTGTAAGGCATCCAGTGCGCATCCAGCTTCAATTGGCTGGCCAGGGACGATGGGGCGTTTTCGGGCATGTTCATCAGCAAAACCTCGCAGGGCAAAAGGCAGCGTCGGGATTGAAAAAGCGTTGTTGCAGCTAAATTGCCACGGGGATAAAGTCGGTGAAATCCAACTCTTCTAACCTTCAGTCAGGACTTCACTAAACTATGAGCAGCCGTCGTCCCGACCCTTTGGCCCAAGTCAGTGACTTCGATATTCGCCTGCTGCGCATCTTTCGCAGCGTAGTGGAGTGCGGCGGCTTCTCGGCAGCGGAAACCGTTCTCGGCATCGGGCGCTCGGCCATCAGCCAGCAGATGAGCGACCTTGAGCAACGACTCGGGCTACGGCTCTGCCAACGCGGCCGCGCCGGTTTTTCCCTGACGGAAGAAGGCCGCGAGGTCTATCAATCTGCCCTGCAACTGCTGAGTGCCCTGGAAAGTTTTCGCACCGAGGTCAACGGCCTGCACCAACATTTGCGCGGCGAGTTGATCATTGGCCTCACCGATAACCTTGTCACTCTGCCCCATATGCGCATCACCCACGCATTGGCGCAGTTGAAAGAACGCGGCCCGGACGTGCAGATCCAGATCCGCATGATCGCCCCCAATGAAGTGGAGCAAGGCGTACTCGACGGTCGCCTGCACGTCGGTGTGGTGCCCCAGGCCAGCGCACTGTCGGGCCTGGAATACCAGCCGTTGTACAGCGAACGTTCCTTGCTCTATTGCGCGGTCGGCCACCCGCTGTTTTACGCCGACAACAAGCAACTCGACGACGAGCGCGTCGACAGCCAGGACGCCATCGCCCCCACCTTCCGCTTACCTGCGGAAATCCAGGCCCATTACCAGGCGCTCAACTGCACCGCCAGTGCGTCAGACCGTGAAGGCATGGCGTTCCTGATTCTCACCGGGCGTTATATCGGCTACCTGCCCGATCACTACGCCAGCCTGTGGGTACAACAAGGCCGACTGCGTGCGCTGAAACCGGCTACACGTTTTTACGATTTGAGCCTGGCATCGGTCACGCGCAAGGGCCGTCGCCCTCATTTGGTGCTGGAAAGTTTCCTGGAAAGCCTGGCCGCCACCCGCTGATTCGGGCCTCGCGCAAAAAGCTGAGCATATGGACAGCTTTTTGCAAGGACTCAAGGACCTTGAACCGTCCGCCTTGAGTTGACCCGCCATGCCCCCAGAATCCTCCAGCCCCAGCGACCTGATCTACGGCCTCAACGACCGGCCGAAACCACTGCCCGCTTTCCTCGCGGCGCTGCAACATGTATTGGCGGCGTTCGTCGGCATCATCACGCCGCCTCTGATTATTGGCTCCACCCTCGGCCTCACCGCCCACTTGCCCTACCTGATCAGCATGGCGTTGATGGTTTCCGGCGTAGGCACCTTCATCCAGGCACGCAGGCCGTTTGGTATCGGTGCCGGCATGATCTGCCTGCAAGGCACCAGCTTTGCGTTTCTCGGCGCGGTGTTGTCTGCAGGCTTTCTGGTGAAACAACGCGGCGGCAGTCCGGAAGACATTCTGGCGATGATTTTCGGCGTGTGCTTCTTTGGCGCGGCGGTACAGATTGTATTGAGCCGCTTTATCGGCCAGCTGCGCCGCGTGATCACACCGCTGGTGACCGGCATTGTGATTACGCTGATCGGCATCAGCCTGATCAAAGTGGGTATCACCGACCTCGGCGGCGGTTTCAATGCACCGGACTTCGGCGCCCCCGCCAACCTGGCGCTGGGCCTGTTCGTGGTTTTGACGATCATCCTGCTCAACCGCTCGAACACGCCCTGGGTACGCCTGTCGGCCATCATCATCGGCCTGGCCCTGGGCAGCCTCGCGGCGTGGTTCAGCGGTAAACTTGTTCCCCAGGCTTTGCCTGACCTGCCATTGGTCAGCCTGCCTACACCATTCCGCTTTGGTTTCAACTTCGACTGGAGCGCCTTCCTGCCGATTGCGCTGATTTATCTGATCAGCAGCATCGAAACCGTCGGCGACCTCACCGCCAATTGCATGATTGCCCGCCAGCCTATCAGCGGCCCTTCTTATATAAGCCGGCTCAAGGGCGGCGTCCTCGGCGATGGGGTGAGCTGCATGATCGCCGCCACTTTCAGCGCTTTCCCCAACACCACGTTTGCGCAGAACAATGGTGTGATCCAGCTCACCGGCGTGGCCAGCCGTTACGTCGGTTTATACATCGGCGTGTTGCTGTTCTGCCTGGGCCTGTTTCCGCTGATTGGCGCCGTGCTGCAGCAAATCCCCAAGCCGGTGCTGGGCGGCGCGACCCTGGTGATGTTCGGCAGTGTGGCCGCAGCCGGCGTGCGCATTCTCGCCCAGGCACCGCTGGATCGACGCAGCATGCTGATTATCGCCACCTCGTTCGGTGTTGGCCTGGGTATCGCCGCGCAACCTAACCTGCTGCACCTGATGCCGACACTGGTGCAGAACCTGTTCGACTCCGCCATCACCAGCGGCGGTATCACCGCCATCCTCCTGTGCCTGTTACTGCCGGAGGCCAAGGCAAGTACCACCGCCGCAAACCACACCCCGGAACGCGACAGCCTGGAACCGCTTTGACGGTTTTATTGCATCAGGACTTGTCTGAGGCTTGAGGGTGGGTTATCTGTGCACACGTCGTCTCTATCGATCAGCACGGAAACCTCCATGAGCCTCGAAGTTCCTGCCCACAGCAACCACGGCGGTAAACCCGCCAGCCGCATTCGGCAAAAGAATGAACAAGCGATTCTCCAGGCTGCTGAAGATGAATTCGCGCGCCATGGCTACAAAGGCACCAGCATGAACACCATCGCTGCCAGCGCCGGGCTGCCCAAGGCCAACTTGCACTACTACTTCACCAACAAGCTGGGCCTGTACATCGCAGTGCTGAGCAACATCCTCGAACTCTGGGACAGCACCTTCAACGCGCTGACCGCCGAGGATGACCCGGCCGTGGCGCTCGCTCGTTACATCCGCACCAAGATGGAATTCTCGCGCCGCCAACCCCAAGCCTCGCGGATCTTCGCCATGGAGATCATCAGCGGTGGCGAATGCCTCACGGAATATTTCGGCCAGGACTATCGGGCCTGGTTCAGTGGCCGTGCCGCAGTGTTCCAGGCGTGGATCGACGCCGGCAAAATGGACCCCGTCGACCCCGTGCATCTGATCTTCCTGCTGTGGGGCAGCACCCAGCACTACGCTGACTTCGCCACCCAGATCTGCCGCGTCACCGGTCGCACCAAGCTGACCAAGCAGGACATGGAAGATGCCGGCACCAACCTGATCCATATCATTCTCAAAGGCTGCGGCATCAAGCCAGCCCTATAAACGAAGCGATTTATGTCTTTTACGCTCACCGGTTTTTGCGAGTTTCGTGAAGAAATACGCAAGAGCCGCTTTATCACCTTGGCGGCGCCGATTACCAGCCCGCAGGACGCCCAAGCGTTTTTCGAGCAACACAGCGACCTGAACGCCACGCACAACTGCTGGGCCTGGAAGCTGGGCGATCAATACCGCAGCAGCGATGACGGCGAACCCGGTGGCACCGCCGGGCGCCCGATCCTTGCGGCCATCGAGGCCCAGGGCTTTGATCAGGTGGCCGTATTGGTGATCCGCTGGTACGGCGGCATTCAACTGGGCACGGGTGGCTTGGCCCGTGCCTATGGCGGCGGGGCCAATAAATGCCTGCAAAATGCCGAGCGCATCGAGCTGATCAGCCGCGTACCTCTGAGCTGCGCCTGTGGCTTCTCCGAGCTGAACCTGGTGAAGCTGCGCGTCGCTGAACTCGGCGGGATTGTGGTGGAAGAAACCTTCACCGCCAACGGTGTAGAGCTGCAACTCGCCCTGGGGGAGGCGCACATCGACACCCTGCAAACCCAGCTCGCCGACCTGAGCCGTGGGCGCATCCTGCTCGAACGCTGAAACTGCTACTGTTATGCGCTGAACTCCATGAACCGCGATTTCAAAGGAAGCCTTTCATGTCTACGCCAAAAACCGCACTGATCATCGGCGCCTCGCGCGGGCTGGGCCTTGGCCTGGTCAAGCAACTGCTCCAGGACGGCTGGGACGTGACCGCCACCGTGCGCGATCCGAACAAGGCTGATGCCCTGAAAGCCGTGGGGCCGGTGCAGATCGAGAAGTTGGATATGGACGACCAGCAAGCCGTGATCGCCCTGGCCCAACGCCTGAAAGACCGCACCTTCGACCTGCTGTTCGTCAACGCCGGCGTCAAGGGTCCGGCCAACCAGGAGCCCGGCCACGCGACCCTGGCGGAAGTCGGCCAGTTGTTCTTCACCAACGCCGTGGCGCCAATCAACCTGGCCCAGCGCTTTGTCGGGCAGATCCGCAAAGACACCGGCGTGCTGGCCTTCATGAGTTCGGTACTGGGCAGCGTGACCATTCCCGACGGCTCGGACCTGGCGCTGTACAAGGCCAGCAAGGCCGCCCTCAATTCGATGACCAATAGCTTTATCACGCAACTGGGCGAGCCCAAGCCGACGGTGCTGTCGCTGCATCCAGGTTGGGTGAAGACCGACATGGGCGGCGAAAATGCCCACATCGACGTCGAGACCAGCGTGCGCGGCCTGGTGGACCAGGTAAATGCCTACACCGGCAAAGGCGGCCATCACTTCGTCGACTACAAGGGCGACACCATCACCTGGTAACCACCCTCAACTGTAGGAGCGAGCTTGCTCGCGAAGAACGCCCAAGCACTGCGTTAAACCAGACTGCCCGCGTCATCATTGACGATTTTCGCGAGCAAGCTCGCTCCCACAGAGGTAAACTGCCCACCTCGCCCTCCCCGGCGACCCTGGATCAGCAGACAGGGCAACACTGAGCTGGCAAACCTGAACCCATCATTCAGAGGAGCCGGCCAATGCCTGCGACCCGTATCTGGTTAAAAAACCCCCTCGCGATTTTCACTGCCAATGGCCTCGATGCCCGTGGCGGCCTGGTGCTGCAAGACGGTGTCATCACCGAAGTGCTGGCCCAAGGGCAAGCGCCTGCACAACCCTGCGCACAGGTGTTCGATACCCGCGAGCATGTGGTGCTGCCTGGACTGATCAATACCCACCACCACTTCTATCAAACCCTGACCCGCGCCTGGGGCCCAGTGGTCAACCAGCCGCTGTTTCCCTGGCTGAAAACCCTGTACCCGGTATGGGCGCGGCTCACCCCGGAAAAACTCGCCCTGGCCAGCAAAGTCGCCCTGGCCGAATTGCTGCTCTCGGGCTGCACCACGGCGGCCGATCACCACTACCTGTTCCCCGATGGTTTGGAAAACGCCATTGATGTGCAGGTAGGCAGCGTGCGTGAACTGGGGATGCGCGCCATGCTCACCCGCGGTTCCATGAGCCTGGGCGAAGCCGATGGCGGCCTGCCGCCGCAGCAAACGGTGCAGCAAGGCCAGGTGATTCTCGAAGACAGCCAGCGCCTGATCCGCGAATATCACCAGCGCGGTGACGGTGCGCAGATCCAGATCGCCCTGGCGCCGTGCTCGCCGTTTTCCGTCACCCCCGAAATCATGCAAGCCAGCGCCGAGCTGGCCAACCAGCTGGACGTGCGCCTGCACACCCATTTGGCGGAAACTCTGGATGAGGAAGATTTCTGCCTGCAACGCTTCGGGCTGCGTACCGTTGATTACCTCGACAGCGTCGGCTGGCTCGGCCCGCGCACCTGGCTGGCCCACGGCATTCACTTCAACCCGGACGAAATCGAGCGCCTGGGCGCAGCCGGCACCGGCATCTGCCATTGCCCAAGCTCGAATATGCGCCTGGCCTCCGGCATCTGCCCCACTCTGGACCTGCTCGCCGCCGGCGCCCCGATCGGCTTGGGCGTGGACGGCTCGGCCTCCAACGACGCTTCGAACATGATCCTTGAAGCCCGCCAGGCCCTGTACATCCAGCGCCTGCGCTACGGCGCGGAAAAGATCACCCCCGAAGGCGTATTGGGCTGGGCCACCAAGGGCTCGGCGCAGTTGCTGGGGCGCACAGACATTGGCGAGTTGGCCGTCGGCAAGCAGGCGGACCTGGCACTGTTCAAGCTCGATGAGCTGCGCTTCTCCGGCAGCCATGACCCCATTTCCGCACTGCTGCTGTGCGGCGCGGACCGGGCAGACCGAGTGATGATCGCGGGTCAATGGCGGGTGATTGATGGTCAAGTCGAAGGCCTGGACCTCAAGGGCTTGATCGCCGATCACAGCCAGGCCGCGCGCCATTTGATCGCGGGCACCTAAGCCAGGCGCCAATCAAAATGTGGGAGCGGGCTTCTGTGGCGAGGGAGCTTGCTCCCGCTGGGGTGCGTAGCGCCCCCAAAAACCGGCTCCCACATTGGGTCTGCGGCGCCTTTCAAATCGGGTTACAGCCCCAACAGCGACAGCATGATAAAGGTCGCAAACAACACAAAATGCGTCATCCCTTCTATCGCATTGGTTTCACCATCGTTGAGGTTGATCGCGCTGACGATCAGCGTGATAAACACCATCACCGTTTGCACCGGCGTCATCGCCATCTGGAACGGCTGCCCGGTGTAGAGCGCCATGGCTTCCATCACCGGCACCGTCAGGATCACCGTGGACAACGAAGCCCCCAGCGCGATGTTGACCACCGATTGCATGCGGTTGGCCAACGCGGCGCGCAATGCCGTGAGGATTTCCGGAGCGGCCGAGATAGCCGCCACCACAATCGCGGTAATCACTGGTGGTGCGCCTGTGCCTTCCAGGCCCAGGTCGAGGGTCTTGGACATCACCTCGGCCAGCGCGCCAATCACGATCACCCCAAACACCAGGGTCGCAATGGAAAACGTCAGGCTGACAGACGGCGCGTGCTCGTCTTCCGGCTGTTTCTTACGGCGTTTCTCCGGGTAGCTGTAGCTGAAGAAATAACTGTGCGGCCCCACCTGCATGCGCAGGAACAAGGTGTAAAGCACCACCATCGCGCCAATGGTGAAAGCCGAGTAAATTTTCCAGTCCGCTTCGGGGATAAATTCCGGTACCACCATCGACACCCCCATGGCGGTAAGAATCATCACACTGTAGGTGCGCGCCGAGTCATCGTTGTAGGACTGTTCGCCATGCTTGATGCCGCCCATCAGCGCGGCCAGGCCGAGGATACCGTTGATATCGAGCATCACCGCTGAGTAGATGGTGTCGCGCACCAGGGTGGGCGATGGCTCGTTACTCATCATGATCGCCAGGATCACCACTTCCACCAATACCGCGGCGAGGGTCAGGATCATGGTGCCGTAGGGGTCGCCGACTTTTTCCGCCAACTGTTCGGCGTGATGGGCCACGCGCATCGACGCCATCACGATAAACGCGATCAGCGCAAAGCCGGCCAGCAACGCAACCAGTTGGCCGCTGTGGAGCATCCAGTGCTCCAGCGGGTAGGCGGCGATGGCGGCAATCAGCGCCAGCAGCATGAATTTTTCTTGCTTGAGGGATGTGAGCATTCCGGGCCTTTTCGTACAGCGAATCAGTCATTGATGGGGTACAGACTGCGCCGAGCCGCTAACGTTTCGTTACACCTTAGTTCAGGCCGCCCTTGCGTGAGTGACGGAAATACTCTCCTGCTGGTCAGGTTTTGCCGATTATTTCAGCCATGGCCTGTAGAATGCCGCCATTGCACCTGATGAGATTTTAAAAATGTACGATTGGCTCAACGCCCTGCCCAAGGCTGAATTGCACCTGCACCTGGAAGGCTCGCTGGAGCCTGAGTTGCTGTTCGCCCTGGCCGCGCGCAACAAGATTGCGCTGCCATGGAACGACGTCGAAACCCTGCGCAAAGCCTACGCCTTCAACAACCTGCAAGAGTTTCTCGACCTGTATTACAAGGGCGCCGATGTGCTGCGCACGTCCCAGGACTTCTACGACCTGACCTGGGCTTACCTGCTGCGCTGCAAAGCCCAGAACGTGATCCACACCGAACCCTTCTTCGACCCGCAAACCCACACCGACCGTGGCGTGCCGTTCGAAGTGGTGCTCAACGGCATCGCCGCTGCGCTTAAAGACGGCGAGCAGCAACTGGGCATCACCAGCGGTTTGATCCTCAGCTTCCTGCGCCACCTGAGCGAAGACGAAGCGCAGAAAACCCTCGACCAGGCGCTGCCGTTCCGTGACGCGTTCGTGGCCGTCGGCCTGGACAGCTCGGAAATGGGCCACCCACCGAGCAAGTTTCAGCGCGTGTTCGACCGTGCCCGTCACGAAGGCTTCCTGACCGTGGCCCACGCCGGTGAAGAAGGCCCGCCCGAGTACATCTGGGAAGCCATCGACCTGCTGAAAATCCAGCGCATCGACCACGGCGTGCGAGCCATTGAAGATGAACGCCTGATGCAGCGCATCATCGACGAACAGATCCCGCTGACGGTATGCCCGCTGTCCAACACCAAGCTCTGCGTGTTCGACGACATGGCCCAGCACAACATCCTCGACATGCTCGAGCGTGGTGTAAAAGTCACCGTGAACTCGGACGACCCTGCCTACTTCGGCGGTTATGTCACCGAGAACTTCCACGCGCTGCACACCTCCCTGGGCATGACCCAGGACCAGGCCAAACGCCTGGCGCAGAACAGCCTGGATGCGCGGCTCGTGAAACCGTAACTGAATAGACTTGGACTCAACCTGTGGGAGCTGGCTTGCCTGCGATAGCGGTGTATCAGCCAGCCTCTTATTGCCTGACCTACCGCTATCGCGGGCAAGCCCGGCTCCCACATGGCCCCATCAGCTTCAAGCCTGGGTGAGTTCTTCCAGGGTCTTGCCCTTGGTCTCCATCCCGAACAGCCACACCACCAGCGCCGCCACCGCAAAGCACAGCGCGCCCAAGGCAAATACCCCGCCCTGCCCGGTTATCGGGAACACCAACCCGGTCACCAACGGCCCCAGCAACGAACCAACCCGCCCAATCGCCGACGCAAACCCCGAGCCGGTTGCACGTGCCGAGGTGGGATACAACTCCGGCGTGTAGGTGTACAGCACCGCCCACATGCCAAACAGGAAGAACTGCATCAACAACCCCGAGGTGATCAGCAGGCCCACGTTGCCGCCAAACACTGCGCTCTGCCCATACAGAAACGCCATCACCCCGCCGCCCAGCAGGGTCACCACGCACACAGGCTTGCGTCCCCAGCGCTCCACCAACCACGCGGCCATCAAAAAGCCTGGGATTCCGCCCAGGGAAATGATCACCGTGTAATACACCGACTGAGTCACGGCAAAACCCGATTGCTGCAACAACGCACTCAACCACGACGTCAGCCCGTAGAACCCAAGCAGGGCGAAGAACCACACACTCCAGATCATCATCGTGCGTTGGCGGTACTGCGCCGACCACAGCTGCTGGAACGCGGAGAAAAACGTCCCCGGCGTACTCTCTACCCGTGGCAAAGCAACTGGCTCCGGCAAGTCGGCGCCGCCCAGGGAATCGCGCACCTTCTGCTCGATGCCAAGCAAGACCTTGTCCGCCGCCTCATGGCGCCCAGCCTGTTCCAGCCAACGCGGCGACTCCGGGATAAAGAAACGGATGGCCAGCACGAACACCGCCGGTACCGCCAGCACCAGGAAGATGTCGCGCCAGCCAATCACCGGCAACAAGAAGTAAGACAATACGCCCGCAGCCACAAAGCCCAACGGCCAGAAACCATCCATCAAGGCGATATAGCGCCCGCGTCTTTTGGCGGGGATCAGCTCCGACAGCATCGACTGGGCAATGGGAAACTCCATGCCCATGCCAATGCCCAGCAGGATCCGAAACAACGTCAGCGTCTCCACCGTCTGGGCCGTGGAACACAAGTAGCTCGCCAAACCCCAGAGGACGATGCTCCACTGAAACACCGGTTTGCGACCGAATCGATCAGCAAGCATCCCGGACAGCGAAGCGCCCACCACCATGCCGAAAAAACTCGAACTGGCCAGCAACCCGGCCTGGGCCGTGCTCAGGCCAAACTCGGTTTTGATCGAGCCCAACAGGAAGGTCATCATCGCCAGGTCCATGGAGTCAAAGAAAAACGCCAGGGCGATGATGATGAAAATGATTCGGTGGTAACCGCTGATGGGTAACCGTTCCAGGCGTTCCGCCGCGCTATAACCCTGCCTACCCATGCCACACCCCTCGTATGAAAAATCCCTCTTGCGAGTGTGCGGCATCGTTTGCGCCGGCTATTGCTGGATGCGACCTGACGACAGCTGAGAACGACGCCAGCGCCTGTAGGAGCGAGCTCGCTCGCGAAGATCGTCAACGATAACGCGGGGTTTCTGGATAAAACGCGGCGCACTCGAGTTTTTCGCGAGCAAGCTCGCTCCTACAGTTTGGCGATGCGGGCTATGTGCTCAAGTCCCACATCAGTAACAGACAAGGCCCGTGACTCGTTGATCACGCTGATCCAGTTCGCCTGCAGAAACAGTTGCATCAAGCCCGCCCCCAACGCACCGCCCAGGTGGGGTTGTTGCTGGCTCCAGTCGAAACAGTCGCAGGCCAGCGGCGATGCCAATGCCTGGGTAAAAATGCCCAGCTGCGCCAATGCCTGCACGCCATTGGGCGTCACCTCTGTACGCGGCTCATGGCGCTCGATCCACCCGGCCTCAAGCATCCGTTGATACAACTGCGCCGCCAGCTCGCCGCCGAGGTGGCCATGGCACCAGCGGGCACGGCGCAGCAATGGCGGTGCGCGCAGCGCCGTTGGCAAAACATCAGGTGTGCTGCGGGCCGCGCTGGCCATAGTGGTGCTGGCCAGCGCATCAATGGCGGCACTGACATCGGCCGCCGCTACACGAAACAGGCGCTGGCCCCGCCGCGCCTCGATCCGCAACAGGCCGCTGCCGGACAGCCGCGCCAAATGTGCATTGGCTGACGCCGGCGACAGCCCGGCCAGCGTCGCCAGCTCTTCGGAAGTCTTCGCCGAACCGTCCATCAAGGCCCAGAGCATGGCCGTGCGTTTAGGCTCGGCGAGCAAGCTGGCGATCTGACTGATGCAAGGTGCTGCTCCCATGTATTCACTCCCTGTTAAACCATTTTTCTGCTGCGGTTGACGCCCAAGTATAGGTGCGCAGGCAGTAGGTTCCCCGGTGTCTGACGGTGCAAATCAGGACAAGATATGAGTGAAACTTCCGAGCGTGGCGCAGGCTATTGACGAGAAGCCATTCGTCCCGGTCGCTGGGCCGTCAATGTCGCACAACGGGACACGAGCATGTCCCGCAGCAGATTGATGGGTTTACTCAATTGCGCACGGTGGGCGCACAGCAGGTTGAGCGGGGTGCGCTCACCCTGCAGTTCCGGCAGGATCAGACGCAAGCGCCCGGCCAGCACATCGGTGCTCACATCCAGCCAGGACTTGTAGGCGATGCCCATGCCCGCCACCGCCCAGCGGCGCACCACATCGGCGTCATCGCTGAAGCGATCGCCGCTGACCGTCAGGCCCACATGGCGCTTGCCATCGTAAAAACCCCAGTGGTCGTGGACGCGGCTGCCGAGCATGTACAGCAGGCAATTGTGCTGGGCCAATTGCTCCAGATGGCGCGGCTCGCCATGCCGGGCGAGGTAACTGGGGGCGGCGCAGAGTACGCGAATATTGTCCGGAGCAATGGGCAGCGCAATCAGGCTGGAGTCTTCGGGTTCGCCGTAACGCAGGGCAATGTCCACGGGCTGGCGGAACAGGTCGGCGATGCGATCACCGAGCAACAGGCGCACGTTCAGTTGCGGATGCTCCTGCTGGAACGCATCCAGCCACGGCAACAGTTGGTTGCGGCCGAAATCCGAGGGTGCCGACAATTGCAGCACACCACTGACATGATCCTGGCCACTGGCCAATAGGCGCCGCCCTTCATCCAGCGCGCTCAGTGACGCCCGCGCGTACGCAAGGAAGCCCTCGCCTTCGGCTGTCAGGCGCAGGCTGCGGGTGGAGCGCGCCAGCAAGCGCGTACCCAGTTGCTGTTCGATACGCTTGAGCGCGGCACTGGCCACCGCCGGTGACAGGTCCATGACCCGCGCCGCAGCCGACAGGCTACCCAAGTCGGCGGCCCGCACAAACAACTGCAAATCATCAAAACGCAGCATGCATTTCCGCTCATTATCAATATTTGGTTGAAACAGCCTGCTGTTTTAGCCGCTTTTATCGGCGTGGGAAATAGCCAATCATCTGCCCATCCCGTTAGCCCGTGCCCGGAGTCGACTATGTCCACCGCTTTTAATGTCATCGCCACGCTGATCGCCAAACCCGGCCAGCACGCCACCCTGGAAACCCTGCTGCGCGGCCTGCTGGAACCGACCCGCCTGGAAGCCGGTTGCGAGCAGTACGACCTGCACCAGGACCTGCAGCACCCCGAGACCTTCTACATGCTCGAGCGCTGGAGCGACGACGCTGCACTGGCCGACCACGACCAGAGCGCGCATATCCAGAGCTTTCGCGCCAAGGCCGCCGATGTGATCGAACACTTCGAACTCAAGCGCCTGAAATTTCTCGCCTGATCCCGCCTTTTTTTGTAGGAACGAGCGTGCTCGCGAAAACCCCAACGACGAGGCGCGAAACCAGAAACACCGCGTCATCGTTAACGATCTTCGCGAGCAAGCTCGCTCCTACCTTGACCGTATTCACTTGGAGTCATCATGAAAGCCATCGCCTACTACGCCTCACTGCCGATCACCGATCCAGAATCCCTGCAAGACATCGAACTACCAGCCCCCGTGGCCGGCCCCCGTGACCTGTTGGTGGAAGTCAAAGCCATCTCGGTCAACCCGGTGGACACCAAGGTGCGCCAGAACGTCGCCCCGGAAAATGGCGCCGCCAAGGTGCTGGGTTGGGACGTGGCGGGTGTGGTCAAGGCGGTCGGCAGTGACGTGACGTTGTTCAAGGCCGGCGACAAGGTGTACTACGCCGGTTCCCTGGTACGCTCAGGCGGCAACAGCGAATTGCACACAGTTGATGAGCGCATCGTCGGCCATATGCCCCAAAGCCTGGGGTTTGCCGAAGCGGCCGCATTGCCGTTGACCGCTATCACTGCGTGGGAGCTGTTGTTCGAACGTTTGCAGGTGACTGAAGGCAAAGACGATCAAGGCCAGAGCCTGCTGATCGTCGGCGCTGCCGGTGGTGTGGGGTCGATCCTGACTCAGTTGGCCAACCAGCTCACCGCGTTGAAGGTCATCGGCACCGCCTCGCGCCCCGAGACTCACGCATGGGCCAAGGCCTTGGGAGCACACGTGGTGATCGACCACAGCCAGCCGCTGAGCGAAGTGTTGAAACAGGCCGGGCACGGGCAAGTGACCCACGTCGCCAGCCTGACCCAGACCGAGCAACACCTGGACCAACTGGTCGAAGCACTGCAACCCCAAGGCAAGCTGGCGTTGATCGACGATCCCAAGGCCCTGGATGTGAGCAAGCTCAAGCGCAAGAGCCTGTCGCTGCACTGGGAGTTCATGTACACCCGTTCGATGTTCGAAACGCCAGACATGATCGAGCAGCACAACCTGCTCAACCGCGTGGCCGAACTGATCGACGCCGGCACCCTGAAAACCACGGTGGGCGAGCACTTCGGCGTGATCAATGCGGCGAACCTGCGCCGCGCCCACGCCCTACTGGAAAGCGGCAAGGCCAAGGGCAAGATCGTGCTGGAAGGGTTCTGAAAAAACGGCTGTCAGTGTCGTCTGTTATCCACGTAGGTAACGGACGACACCATTAGTCCGAGAGTTGATCCTTGTCATATTTATGCGCCCGTTCAGGTTTATATTGGCCGCCTTTGCCACGATTCTTTTACGTGAGGAAGTCAGCAATGAAAATCCTGATAAAAGCGTTAGCAAAATCCCCCGGCAGCCAATGGCAAGTTCGTCTCGACGGCGAGGCCATCACCTTTCGCAGTGAAGCCGAGGCCCGCGCCTTCGCCGACACGCTGCAGACCCGGATCCAGGCGCCCCATCGCTTCCCCCTCAACCAGCAACGTTCCGCTGGCTAAACCGAACTTCAGACCTGCGCCTGTACGGCCCTTGCCCGTTGCAGGCGCTGGGTCGCCATGGCAATGGTCACCGCCAGCACCCCGCAGAGGCTGATGACCATGGCCATCGGCATCGCCGTGCCGTCGTGCAACACACCGACCAACGACGCCGCCCCTGCAGCCACACTGAACTGAATGCAACCGAGCAACGCCGATGCGCTGCCGGCCCGAGCCCCCTGCCCGCTCATGGCACAGGCCGAGGTATTCGGCAAAATACAGCCCAGACTGGCGATACAGATAAACAGCGGCACCAACAACGGCCATAGCGCTTCAGTGCGCAACGCGGCAATTCCCAACAGCGTCAACGCGGCCGCCACGTACACCCACACGGTACGCGACAACAAAAACGCCGGGCCGCGCTTGGCCAGCAAGCGTGCGTTCAGTTGCGCCACCAGGATAAAGCCCGCGGCGTTGGAGCCAAACAACCAGCCGTAATGCTCGGCCGGTACGCCATAGAGCTTGATAAACACGAAGGGGGAACCGGCGATGTAGGCAAACATCCCGGCAATCGAGATGCCGCCGGTCAAGGCATAGCCCAGGTACACCCGGTCTGACAGTAGCGAGCCGTAGCGGCGCAACGAGCCCGACAACGGCTGGCGCGGCTGATCGGCCGGGAAGGTTTCCGGCAACCCGACCGCCACGGCGATGGCCGCCATCACGCTGAACAACGACAACGCCAGGAAAATCGACTGCCAGCCCCACACGCCGACCATCAGGCCACCGGCCAACGGCGCCAGGATCGGGGCCAGGCCGGTCACCAGCATCAGTTGCGAATACACCTTGGCCGAACCCACGGCATCGCATTTGTCACTGACCACCGCCCGGGAAATCACCATGCCCGCACACCCGCCAAGGGCCTGCACGAAGCGTGCACCGATCAGCCATTCCAGGGACGGCGCATACGCACAAGCGAAAGACGCGAGGGTAAACAGGGTGACGCCGCTGAGCAGCGGCACGCGCCGGCCAAAGCGGTCGGCCAGCGGCCCGTAGATCAATTGGCCAATAGCCAGGCCCGCGAAATACACCGCCAGGGTCAGCTGGATATGTTTTTCGTCAGTGGCGAAGGCCGAGGCCATTGCCGGAAAGCCCGGCAGGTAAAAGTCGATCGCCAACGGCGCGAAGGCGCTCAAGGCGCCCAGAATCAGGATTATGCGAAGGTTCATCAGACACCCAAGTGAGTCGGCAGCTCGACAGTCTAGCCGCGCTTGGGTGCCATGAACATTACGTTAGGTGGCTAACGATCAGAAAAATCACGCCAGCTTGACGCTGTAGCCTTCCTCGGCAATCAGGTCGATCACTTGGTCAGAGGACAGACTGCTTGCCACCCGCACTTCCTTAGCCTTCAAGTCGACTTCCACACTTGCCGCCGAATCCTGGCTCTGTACCGCCTGGGTCACCGCTTTAACGCAATGGCCGCAGGTCATTCCTTCAACGCTGAATATTTGCATGACATGACTCCTTTGATGAGGTTGAGCCCAGTGTCGAGCTTGCCATGATGGCAAGGTCAAGTTCTCAGTATTTCTGCCGGGCTGGTATTCGGCGGCGGCGTCGTCCAAGCTTCAACCTCCCTAGCTGTGAACCATGGAGCATTCGCCATGCGCTGGTCGTTTTTTGCCCTTGCCGGCCTGATGAGCTTGCCTGCCGCTGCGCCCCAGGCCCTGGCAGCTGAAGATTATGCGGTGCTGATTATTTCCCGCGAACGCCTGGAAGTGCCGACCCACTGCGAGATCGGCCTGTATATCCAGGACCAACTGGCCGGGCGTCTGTTCCAGGAGCAGGCCACCTCCTTCAACCTTCCCCCCGGCGATGTGTCGCTGCGCCTGAAAGTGTTGCCGAGTCAGGCCCCCGGCTGTCTGCCAGGCATGCTCGCGCCTCCCGCGCAGAACATCACCTTGAAAGCCGGCGATGTACGCAAATTACGCATTGCACTGGGCCCGGACGGCATGTACCTCAAAGCGGCGAAACTGGAATACTGAGTAACCCCACGATCGTTCCCACGCTCTGCGTGAGAACGCCTCATCGGACGCGCTGCGTCCCGGGTACAAGGCACTACTTCAACGCCAGGGTGACGCGGAGCGTCACGGGCTGTATTCCCACGCAGAGCGTGGGAATGATCGGCGCAGAGCGGGGGAACGATCGGGCTTGACCTTCCCCACAGGTTAAGGTTGATCCTAGTGGCAACTTCTTCTGGAGGACTGCCCCATGAATGGATCCACCACCTTTGACCTGCCCATCGGCGGCATGACCTGTGCCAGCTGTGCCGGGCGGGTCGAACGCGCGCTGGGCAAAGTGCCTGGCGTGCAACGTGTCAGCGTCAACCTGGCCAATGAGCGCGCGCACATCGAAGTACAGGGCCAGATGGACCCCAGCGTGTTGATCGCCGCCGTCGACAAAGCCGGCTACACCGCCAGCCTGCCCCAAAGCGAAACCGCTACCGACGCCGATCAGGCCCGGCGCCTGCGCCGCGAGCGCTGGTCGCTGGTGGCGGGCATTTTGCTGGCGCTGCCCTTGGTGCTGCCGATGCTGGTAGAGCCCTTCGGCCTGCACTGGATGCTCCCCGCCTGGATACAGTTTGCCCTGGCCACGCCGGTGCAATTCATCCTGGGTGCGCGCTTCTATGTCGCCGCGTGGAAAGCCGTGCGCGCGGGTGCCGGCAATATGGACCTGCTGGTGGCGATCGGTACCAGTGCCGGCTACGGCTTGAGTATCTATGAATGGCTCACCGCCGCCCCAGGCGTGACGCCGCACCTGTACTTCGAAGCCTCGGCGGTGGTGATCGCCCTGGTGCTGCTGGGCAAATACCTGGAAAGCCGCGCCAAGCGCCAGACCGCCAGCGCCATCCGCGCCCTTGAAGCCTTGCGTCCGGAACGTGCGATTCGCGTGCAGGACGGCCGTGAAGAAGACGTCGCCATCAGTGCGTTGAAGCACGGCGACCTGGTGCTGGTCAAACCCGGCGAACGCTTCCCGGTGGACGGTGAGGTGGTGGAAGGCCAGAGCCATGCCGATGAAGCCCTGATCAGCGGCGAAAGCCTGCCGGTGCCCAAACAACCCGGCGACGCGGTCACCGGTGGCGCCATCAACGGTGAAGGCCGCCTGCTGGTGCGCACCCTGGCCCTGGGCGCGGAAAGCGTGCTGGCGCGCATCATCCGCCTGGTCGAAGACGCCCAGGCCGCCAAGGCACCGATTCAGAAACTGGTGGATAAAGTCAGCCAGGTGTTCGTGCCGGCCGTGCTGGTATTGGCGCTGATTACCGTAGTGGGCTGGTGGCTGTATGGCGCATCCCTGGAAACCGCCATCATCAATGCGGTGGCCGTATTGGTGATCGCCTGCCCTTGTGCCCTGGGCCTGGCCACACCGACCGCGATCATGGCCGGCACTGGCGTCGCCGCACGCCACGGCATCCTGATCAAGGACGCCGAAGCCCTGGAGCGCGCCCATGCCGTGAGCGCCGTAGTGTTCGACAAGACCGGCACCCTCACCTCCGGCGCGCCCAACATTGCGCATTTGGCGGCCGTGGATGGCGATGAAGCCCTGTTATTGCAACAGGCCGGCGCCCTGCAGCGCGGCAGTGAGCACCCACTGGCCAAGGCCGTGCTGGATGCTTGTCGCGACAGAGGCTTGGACGTGGCCGATGTGAGCGCCAGCCAATCCCTGACCGGGCGCGGCATTGCCGGTACGCTCGACGGTCGGCCATTGGCGCTGGGTAATCGCCGCTTGCTGGAAGAGACCGGCCTGGACGCAGGCGATTTAGGACCGCGAGCCAAGGAATGGGAAGCCGAAGGCCGCACCTTGTCCTGGCTGATCGAACAAGGCGCGCAACCCCGTGTGCTGGGGCTGTTTGCCTTTGGCGACACGCTCAAGCCCGGCGCGTTGCAAGCCGTGCAACAACTCAAGGCGCAGCACATCAGCAGCCACCTGATCACCGGCGATAACCACGGCAGTGCACGGGTGGTGGCCGAGGCCTTGGGCATCGACGATGTGCATGCCGAAGTACTGCCCGCCTATAAAGCCGCTGCCGTGGCCGAGCTGAAAAAAACCGGCGTGGTGGCCATGGTCGGCGACGGTATCAACGATGCACCAGCCCTGGCCGCTGCCGATATCGGCATCGCCATGGGCGGCGGCACCGACGTGGCCATGCACGCCGCCGGTATCACCTTGATGCGTGGCGACCCGCGCCTGGTGCCGGCCGCCCTGGAGATCAGCCGCAAAACCTACGCGAAAATTCGACAGAATCTGTTCTGGGCCTTTGTGTATAACTTGATCGGCATTCCCCTGGCCGCCTTCGGCCTGCTCAACCCGGTACTGGCTGGCGCCGCCATGGCCTTGTCCAGCGTCAGCGTGGTGAGTAACGCCCTGTTGTTGAAAACCTGGAAACCCAAGGAATTGGAGGATCAACGCCCATGAACATCGGCCAAGCCGCCCGCACCAGCGGGCTAAGCGCGAAGATGATTCGCTACTACGAATCCATTGGCCTGCTGAAAACCGCCCACCGCACCGACAGCGGCTACCGGGTGTACGGCCACGACGACCTGCACACCCTGACGTTCATCAAGCGCTCGCGAGACCTGGGGTTTTCACTGGAAGAAGTCGGCAAGTTGCTGACCCTGTGGGAGGACCGCCAGCGGGCCAGCGCCGACGTAAAAGCCCTGGCGCGCCAGCACATCGACGAGCTGAACCACAAGATTCGCGAGCTGGGGCAACTGCGCGATACCTTGCAGGACCTGATGGAGCACTGCCAGGGCGATCACCGGCCCGATTGCCCGATCCTCAAGGAGTTGGCAGCGGGCAACTGCTGCGCCTGACAGACAGCACGCAATGATCGTTCCCACGCTCCGCGTGGGAATGCCGCTTTCGACGCTCCGCGTCACGCTTTAGGACGCAGAGCGTCCAGGGATGCATTCCCACGCAGAGCGTGGGAACGATCAGCGTCGCTGTAAGTTACTGCATCCAAGGCGGCGGCGGTGGCTCGTCCGGCACTTTGCTTGGTGGCGCATCATCCGCCGCGCGAATCGCCTGGCGACGCTCTTCATCCAGCCGCGCCGCTTCGATTTCGCGGATCACACCGCCCACATCCGCCAGTTCTTCCGGTTCGTCGAACTCACCGGTCAATACACTGGCCGGGTGCAAGGTGCCGGCTTCATACAGCGCCCACATTTCCTTGGCGTACTTGGTTTTCTTCAACTCCGGGGCAAAACGCCCGAAGTAGGAAGCCATGTTGCCAACGTCGCGCTCCAGCATGCTGAACGCATGGTTGTTACCCGCCGCATCCACCGCCTGGGGCAGGTCGATGATCACCGGGCCCGTAGGCGTGAGCAGTACGTTGAACTCGGAAAGGTCACCGTGCACCAGGCCGGTGCACAGCATCAGCACGATCTGGGAGATCAGGAAGGCGTGGTATTCGCGCGCCTGGTCCGGCTCCAGCACTACGTCATTCAGACGCGGCGCCGCATCGCCGTATTCGTCGGCCACCAGTTCCATCAACAGCACGCCTTCGAGAAAGTCGAACGGCTGGGGCACACGAACGCCCGCACCGGCCAGGCGAAACAGCGCCGCCACTTCCGCGTTCTGCCAGGCATCTTCGGTTTCTTTCTTGCCGAACTTGGAGCCCTTGGCCATGGCTCGTGCCTGGCGGCTGTTACGGACCTTACGGCCTTCCTGGTATTCGGATGCCTGACGAAAACTTCGTTTATTCGCCTCCTTGTAAACCTTGGCGCAACGCAATTCATTGCCGCAGCGCACCACATAAACAGCTGCTTCTTTACCACTCATCAGAGGGCGCAGCACTTCGTCGACCAGACCGTCTTCGATCAGGGGTTCAATGCGTTTAGGAGTCTTCATCAGCTTTTATTGTGGGTCCTGTATTACCAAACACGCGTGTGGAACTCGTTATACGGCAATCGGCTCGCCGGGGGGAGAGGCTACTGACCTCTGACCCCTTGAGAATGCATTCAATGGGCCAATTTTGTCGGCAATCAGCGTTCGATAATCGCCGTCACGCCTTGGCCACCGGCGGCACAAATGGAAATCAGCCCACGGCCCTTGCCCGCCGCATCCAACAATTTAGCCAAGTTGGCGACGATCCGCCCACCGGTGGCGGCAAACGGATGGCCCGCCGCCAGGGAACTGCCCTTGACGTTGAGCCGGCTGGGGTCGATCGACCCCAGCGGTGCGTCCAGGCCCAGGCGGGTCTTGCAATAGTCGGCGTCTTCCCAGGCCTTGAGCGTGCACAGCACTTGGGCGGCGAAGGCCTCGTGGATCTCGTAGTAATCAAAGTCCTGCAAGGTCAGGCCGTTGCGCGCCAGCAAGCGTGGCACCGCATACACCGGCGCCATCAACAGGCCCTCGGCGCCGTGGACGAAATCCACCGCCGCTGCTTCGCCATCGCGCAGGTAAGCCAGGATCGGCAGGCCGCGCTCCTTGGCCCACGCCTCGCTGCCCAGCAGCACCAGAGAGGCACCATCGGTCAGCGGCGTGGAGTTACCGGCGGTGAGCGTGCCCTTTTCGCTGCGCTCGAAGGCCGGCTTGAGGCTGGCGAGTTTTTCCAGGGTCAGGTCGGGGCGCAGGTTGTTGTCGCGGGTGAGGCCGAGAAAGGGCGTGAGCAAATCGTTGTGCCAGCCTTCGGCGTAGGCCGCCGCCATCTTCTGGTGGCTCTCCAGCGCAAGCTGGTCCTGCTCGGCACGAGGGATCTGCCAAGTCTGGGCCATCAGTTCGCAGTGCTGGCCCATGGACAGACCGGTACGCGGTTCGCCGTTGCGCGGCAGTTCCGGCTTGAGGTGATGAGGACGAAGTTGTAACAGGAGTTTTAATTTATCTGCCAGGGATTTGCTGCGGTTGGCTTGCAGCAGGATCTTGCGCAGCCCTTCATTCACACCAATCGGTGCATCCGAGGTGGTGTCCACCCCGCCGGCAATGCCGCATTCGATCTGGCCCAGGGCAATTTTATTGGCCACCAGCAGCGCCGCCTCAAGCCCCGTGCCGCAAGCTTGCTGAATGTCGTACGCAGGGGTTTGCGGTGACAGGCGCGAACCGAGCACGCATTCACGCGTCAGGTTGAAATCACGGGAATGCTTGAGCACCGCGCCGGCGGCCACTTCGCCCATGCGCAGGCCGTGCAGGTTGTAGCGCTCGATCAGGCCCTCCAGCGCGGCAGTCAGCATCGCCTGGTTGCTCGCCGTGGCGTAGGGGCCATTGGATCGGGCGAAAGGAATGCGATTACCGCCAATGATCGCTACACGGCGCAATTGAGTCATGGAAAGCTCCCTTGTGGTGGTGGGTGGAATCATCAAGCCTAGCCTAGGCTCAATCGAACGACTGCCACCCCAGGGTGGTCAACCTTTGAACCCCAGCCTTCGGAGAGCGTTCCATGTCTGACCGTTATATCGACTTCGCCAACTCAAGCCTCGGCCATCGCCTGGTCGCCGCCATTGGCCTGCCGTCACCGGTACGCCTGGAACGCTGGCAAGCCGGGCGCCTGCGCCCGGTCGAAGGTGCGCTGCTGCTGGGCGGTGGCGCATTGGCTACCCAGGTGCTGGCATTTGCCAACCGACTCACCGACGCCGTCTACAGCTACGGCGCCGAAGCCTCGACAGCACCCGCGTGGATTCCAGGACACGGCCCCAAGCTCAAGGCGGTGGTGTTCGATGCCAGCGGTTTGCAGCACACCGACCAGCTCAAGCAGCTGCGCGAATTCTTCCAACCACTGCTTAAAAACCTCGACCACAGTGCCCACTTGGTGATCCTTGGCCGGGCGCCGGAAAGCCTCAGCGATCCGTTCGCCGCCAGCGCCCAGCGCGCCCTGGAAGGGTTCAGCCGCTCTTTGGCCAAGGAGTTGCGCAGCGGTGGCGTGCTGCAGTTGCTGTACGTGGGCGACGGTGCCGAAGGCCAGTTGGAGGGCGCGCTGCGGTTTTTTCTCTCGCCCAAAAGCGCTTATATATCGGGCCAGGTGATTCGCCTGTCAGCTTGCGACACACCGGTGCAAGACTGGACGCGCCCCTTGGCCGGGCGCAAGGCGTTGGTTACCGGCGCCGCTCGAGGCATCGGTGCCTCCATCGCCGAAACCCTGGCCCGCGACGGCGCCGAGGTCATTCTGCTCGATGTGCCCCAGGCCAAGGCCGACCTTGAAGCCCTGGCCGCACGCCTGAATGCACGCACGGTGGCCCTGGATATCTGCGCCGAAGATGCCGCACGCCAACTGATCGAGCACCTGCCAGACGGGCTCGACATCCTGGTGCACAACGCCGGCATCACCCGCGACAAAACCCTGGCCAACATGACCCCGGAATACTGGGACGCAGTGCTGGCGGTCAACCTCAAGGCTGCGCAAGTGCTGACCAAGGCCCTGCTCGACAGCGGCACCCTGCAGGACAATGCACGGGTGGTGTTGCTGGCTTCCATCAGTGGCATCGCCGGCAATCGTGGGCAAACCAACTATGCCGCAAGCAAGGCCGGGTTGATCGGCCTGGCTCAAGCCTGGGCGCCGCTGTTGAAGGAGCGTGGGATCAGCATCAACGCCGTCGCGCCAGGGTTTATCGAAACCCAGATGACCGCGCATATTCCCTTCGCCCTGCGCGAGGCCGGGCGCCGCATGAGTTCCCTGGGCCAAGGTGGCTTGCCCCAGGACGTGGCCGAAGCCGTCGCCTGGCTGAGCCAGCCGGGTTCCGGTGCGGTCAGCGGCCAAGCGCTGCGGGTGTGTGGGCAAAGTCTTCTGGGAGCGTAAGCATGCAATGGCAAACGTTGGACAGCACCCCGCCCCTACTGCCGCTGTATTGGCGTGCGGCGCTCAAGCGCAAGATCACCGGCAGCTCACTGCCCGAATGTGGGTTGCGCTGCCGGATGAGTATCAACCCCAGCGCCGTTGCCGCGTACCGCAAGGTGTGCGGTTTTGCTGACAGCCCGATGCTGCCGGCGACTTATCCGCATATCCTCGCGTTCGGCCTGCAACTGCAACTGCTGACGGACAAGAGCTTTCCGTTTCCGTTGCTGGGGTTGATCCACCTGCGCAATCGCATCCGTATTCATCGCCCGTTGGGTGGCGTGGGTGACGTGAGTGTCGGTGTCTACGCACGTAATCTCAGCCCCCATCCCAAGGGGGCCACCTTTGACATCGTGACGGTTGTCGAGGATGCCCTTGGGCTCTTGTGGGAGGGCGAAAGCCAAATGCTATGTCGGGGCGTAAAGGTTGAAGGCGAAGCTGCGGACAGCGGATCGCAGACTCCAGGAACGCTTACCGAACTGACGCGCTGGAAAGCCCCCCCTGATATTGGCCGACGCTACGCCCGAGTGTCTGGCGACTACAACCCCATCCACCTCAGTACCCCGACCGCGAAGTTGTTCGGTTTTCCCCAGGCCATCGCCCACGGGTTATGGAACAAGGCGCGCACTCTCGCGGCGCTGGCAGAACACTTACCGGCCGCCAATATTGAAATCGACGTCGCGTTCATGAAGCCGGTGCGCCTGCCCAGTGAAGTGATATTGATGAGCAGCGCGGCCGGTTCCAGCGGGACGTTGGAACTCAAAGGCGCTGGGGATATACAACATATGTTGGGGCAGTGGCAGCCGACTGCCTGAAAACCCTGATTAATTGTATATATACACCCTAAGTTATAGCGGACCTTACGAGGTCCGTCTTTATTTACAACACTTTGATTTTACTAATATAAAAATCCTGAAACACCCTTCCATTACACCTTTGGTATTAGTCATTAAGCCGACGATGGCCGGATGTATATAAATCGTTAATACCAAGTTGAGCGTTGCGTGAAAGAGTGCCCTCGCCTGAGATAGCCACACGGACAAACCTATCGTTATCCGAAGAAGTAACGAAGGTTTGAAACAACCAAGGTTGTACCAGGTGCAAGGAACTCAATCATGAAAACTCAAGTCGTGTTTTGGAAAGCAAGTACCGCGCTGGCCCTGATTCTGGCAATGAGCCTGGGCGGCTGCAGCAGCGGTGGTGGCGGGCATAAATCCAGCGTGGCGGCGTCATCGCCGGATGCAGGTGCAGGTGCCGGAGGCGGTACTGGTGGCGGTGATGGCGGTACAGGCGGTGGTACCGGTGGTGGCACAGGCGGCGGTGACGGCGGCGGCACCGGCGGCGGCACCGGCGGCGGTACTGGCGGCGGCACTGGCGGCGGAACAGGTGGCGGAACAGGTTCGACAACCACCCCACTGGTCACCGGCCAGATTGCCGGCACCCTTGGCACCACTGTGGGCAATGTCGGTACAGCGGTCGGTAACCTGGGTTCGACGTTGAATGGCGTACCCATCGTCGGCGCAACCGCTGGCGGCCTGGTCACCTCGGCAGGCACCGCCGTTAACAGCATCGGCACTGGCGTAACCGCCGGCTTGGGCTCACTGGGCACCAACACCAACTCCTTGGGCACCACGGTGGCAGGCGTAGGTAACGGCGTGGCCGACCTGGGCGGCGGCCTCTCGACCACCGGCCAAACACTCTCAACCACTCTCGGCGGAATACCTGTGGTCGGCGGCGCGACAGGCGGAGTGGGCACTGCGGTAGGTGGCGTCGTGGATAAAGTCGGCACCACCGTCACCATGCTTGGCGATACCCTCAGTACGGCCAGCACCACCGGCCCGCTGGGTTCGTTGACCAACACCTTGGGCAGCAAAGTCGTGGTGCCTGTGGTGTCGCTGGTGGAAAACACCACCGGCAACCTGGGTAACGCAACCGGCCTGGGCACTCCACTCAATGGCGTACTGGATAAGGTCGGCTCGACCGTCACCAGCTTGGGTACTCAAGTCGCCAGCACGGGCGGCACGGGCAACCCGGTCACCGGCGTTGTCGGCACCGTACTCACTGGCGTCGGTGGCACACTGGATAAATCAGGTGGTTATGTCGCCCCAACCGGTGGCACCTCGGCTCCCGGCATTCCGGAACTGGTGGGTGGCCTGGTGGCTAACGTGGGTACCGGCCTAAACGTGGGCAATACCAACGGCACAGTCAGTGCAACGGGTGTGACCGGTGGTGCAGTCGGCGGCACCGTTGCGTCGCTGGGCACTGCGCTGGGTGGCACAGGTGTAGCAAACACCGCAGCTACCGCACCGGTCGCCACCGTAGCGGCCAATGTCGGCGCAGCGCTCAACCCTGTGACCAGCGGCGTCACCAACCTGACCCAAACCATCGGCACCACTACCGGTGTGGGTGCTCCGGTCAATGGTCTGGTGACTCAAGTCGGCGGCGCTGTGAGCAGCGTGGGCACTAACTTGACGGCAGCCAATGCCAACCCGATCACCAACGCGGTAGGCACCACCGTCACAGCGGTCGGCGGCACCGTCGCCTCGGTGGGTGGCCTGGTAACCGGCGGCGCGACTGGCGGCACCAGCGGTGGTTTGCTCGGCGGCCTGAATATCGGCACCACCGCCACAGCAACCGGCACTGCCACCACCACGGGCGGCACTACGGCCACAGGCGGTCTGGGCGGTTTGTTGAATGGCCTGACCGGCAAATAGAAATGCACCTGGCCGATTAGACGGCCTCCCCTACAGCGCCTACGCTTGGTTGAGACGAGAGACCTTTAATAAGTCTCTCGTCTTTTTTATGGGCAGCGACACCTGTGAACAGTCGCCGCCCTCCCGAACCGCGTCCCAGAACCCGGCGGGCCCGAAGCGCTGCTGCAGTTGACCATGGAGTGTCCTATGCGCGTGTTGACCCCGTTGTTATTGCTCACCCTCAGTGCTTACGCCCAGGCCGAGACCCTTCCCAGCTTTCTCAACAGCAACGACACTGTCCGCACCCTGCCGGTACCCAACCTGCCCGCGGACGCCTACCGACCACCCACGTCGAAAACCCAAGTACCCGAGGCGCCGCCGACTGCAGGCCAGCCGCTGTTGATGGACACCAAGGTCACTATTCGAAAGTTGCAGATCGAAGGCGGAACGGTCTACCCGCTCGCCGAGACGGCGCAGGTGTATGCGCCGTTGATTGGACGTGAAACCAACCTTGCGCAACTGATTGAAGCGACCCGTGGCATCACCCGCCGTTATCAGGAGGATGGCTACCTGCTGTCCTACGCCTTCCTGCCGCAACAGAACTTCGAAAATGGCCTGGTCCGCGTGGTACTGGTGGAAGGCTACATCAAGGACTATCAACAAACCGGCGACATTGGTTCGGTGTCGGCCTACGTCGATAAACTCGCGCAAAAGCTCCTGGCCGAACGCCCACTGACTCGCAAGACCTTCGAGCGCTATACCACGCTGATGAGCCGCATCCCCGGCCTCAGCGTACAAGCGCAAGTACCGCCGCCAGGCACCACCGATGGCGCCACGCACATGCAGATCCAGGCCAGCCGCAAACCTTTCACCACCAGCATGAGCCTGGTGCAGAAAAGCCGTGGCGGCACGCAAGCGTTGCTGAGCGCCACCAGCAATTCCCAGACGTCCATGGGCGAGCAGCTCAGCGTCAGCGGCCTGTTCCCACCCGGCGAGGACAAAGAGCATTACTACCGCGTGGACTACAACCAATTCATCAATGCCGAAGGCACCCAACTGGCGCTCGCCGCCGAGCGCTATCGCGCCGACCCCAGCAGCAGCGTGCAACTGGACGGCGGTTTCGAACTCAAGCCGCACCAGTCCATCGACCGCTACTCCATCGGCCTGAGCCACCCGTTCATTGCCTCCCCGACCGAGTCCTTCACCCTGGGCACACGCCTGTACGCGGTCGACCAGACCACGCGCTATAAACTGGTGGGTTACCCGTTGCGTTTCGACATCGAATCCAACCTGCGCGCCCTGGCCTTCGAAGGAGATTGGCGCAAAGCCGACGCGCGACGCCTACGCATCATCAGCGGTGGCCTGTACCAGGGCATCGATGGCCTGGGCGCCAAGGCCCGCAGTGACCTGGACGTGGCTAAACCCGACCTCGACTTCTTCCGCCTGCGCCTCTCCGGCGTGCAAAGCGACAAGTTCTTCGACAACTGGCAAGGCGTACTTTCCGGCGCGCTGTACTGGAGCAACAACACCCTGCCCGACAGCGAACGCGCCACCTTCGGGGGGCAAAATTTCGGCCGCGGCTACCCGGACGACCAAGGCTCGGGCGACAAGGGCTGGGGGGTGGCGTACGAGGTCAACTACAGCTTCAACCGCGCCGGCAACTGGGTGAAAATCCTGCAACCCTACGTAGTGGTCGATCGCGCCAAATCCTGGTTCAACGACCTGCCGGTCAAGGCCAACGACATGTCGTCGGCGGCGGTAGGTTTACGCTTTGGCGACAACAAGTACTACAACATCGCGCTGGAAGCGGCCAAGCCAATGTCGGATATCGCCCTGGACAGCTTCAATCGCAGGCCTCGGTATACGCTGAGCTTCAGTTATCAACTGTGACGAGGGCACCTGTAATCAATGTGGGAGCTGGCTTGCCTGCGATGGCGCTCTTCGGGTCGACCATTTAATTGGGTTGGAATGAGTACATATCTCGGTCTGCCATACCGCCTTCGCGAGCAAGCCCGCTCCCACAGTTGGGTTTCGGAGTGTCAGGCAGTTAGTCGTTGACTGTTCGGCCATCATCGCAGGCAAGCCAGCTCCCACAGGGGTCTGTGTTGCTCACAGAATCAGTGCATGGCACAGATCCCTGCGGCCTGACAGCCGAACCCCCTCTACCTGCGCCCCCGCAATCAAACTGTGGGAGCGGGCTTGCTCGCGAAGGCGGTGTGTCAGTCAATGAATCTTTAACTGAACCACCGCTATCGCAGGCAAGCCAGCTCCCACATTTAATAAGCGGTGCAGGTCCGTTACCGACCAGGTGTAGAGAGGGGAAACAGGCTGTTGAGGGTATCGAGCAAGCGCACCAGGTAGATCGGCTTGCGAAACAAGTCCAGCACCTGCAAGCGCAGCATATCGCTGACATCGTCCATTTCTGCATGGCCAGACATCACGATCACAGGCAAATGCAAGCGTGAGGTATGTTCGCGCAGGCGCTTGATCAAGGAGATACCACTTTCCTCGGGCATGCGCAGATCGGTGATGACCAGGGCGATATCAGGGTGAAGTGTCAATTCTTGCAAGGCGAAGGTGACGGAGGTCGCGGTGAAACAGACAAATCCCTCGTTTTCGAGGGATTCGGCCAACTCCACCAGCGCATCCTCCTCGTCGTCCACCAATAGGATTTGTTGGCGGGATGACGAAGGGTGGGTCATGGGCGGTACCTGATAAAAAGAATCACCGGAACGAAAGAATACCGCAATGACGGCTAAGTCGCCGCTGGCAGCGCATCGGACACTTGGTCGAAGATGCCTTTTATCTTATCGCCAAGCCCAGTACCAATACCGACGATCACCAACGCAACTATCGCGACGATAATCACATATTCAATAGCCGACGCCCCATCTCTGCGGCGCAGGAATAACTGAGCGTGAACATAAAATTTCAAGAACAGGTCAAGGATCATGTTGAGATCTCCTTCATGCGCCACAAAGCGCCGATACAGCTGGCCCGCACAATGATTGCCGTGTGCCACTAGAGCATTGTCAACAAATTTAACACTCACAACTGTAAGAATGAATTAATCATAAAGTATTAGTGGCTCCATGCGCCCTGCAAGTCCGTTGTTTAAAGGCCCGATTCTAAAAACATCGATAAATTTTTCGTTCGGTAATGGCATTTCGTCCTAGCTGAGCTACCTTCAAATAGCCAAATCGTTAGTTGTTCATCACAGCCCAGTTGCGAATTTAACTCGTTTGGATTAACGGGAATAAAAGTAGTGCAACAGGATAGGGAGCGCCGTCATGAACAGTCGCATCAGCATGGTCCTGGCTGGCTTGCTGCTTATCGGAGCCCTGGTGGCAGGGTATTGGGGCCTGGTGCTCAGCCGTCCACCGGCACCTGCCGTAGCACCCTCGCCACAACCTGTCATTTCCGTGGAAAAAACCGTTGCAGTCGTGGAAGACCAGACCCGCCAGCCCGTCGTGGTACTGGTGCACGCGGTTGCGCCTTTTGTGCCCCTCACCGCTGCCGATGTAGCCGTGGAAAAACTGCGCACCGTGCCGGCAGGCAGCCTGACCAGCGTTGACCAGGCCATCGGTCGTACGCCTTTGCGGGCCCTGGGTGCCGGCACCTGGCTCAATGATGAAAGCTTCACCGCCGGCGGCCCCCTGGCCCGCATGATTCGTGCGGATGAACGCGCGCTCGCCGTCGCCGTCGACGAGGTCATCGGTGCCGGTGGCCAGTTGAGCCCCGGCGACTACGTGGATGTCTTGTTGTTCTTGCGCCAGGACAATGCCAATGCCGAGCAATCGGCGCAGGTGGTCATCCCGGCGATTCGCCTGCTCAGCGTCGGCGACCAACTGGGTTTGGCCAACGACGGCAGCCCGGCAGTACCGCCACCCGCCACCGCCGAAGAACGCGCCCAGGCGGCTCAACGTCGCACCGCCGCGCGCAGTGTGGTGCTGGCGGTGCCCGAACAATTGCTGAGTCGGTTGATGCTCGCTTCCCAAGCCGGCACGCTGCGCCTGGCCGTGCGCAGTGCCGACGAACAATTGCTCAGCCGCTACTGGGCCGGTGAAAGCGACACCCCGGACAAGGTGCAAAGCGCCAACCGCGACCTCTACCAATTCACCCAATTGGCCCTCAGCGGCCCGCCGAAAAAAATCACCCCTGCGGTGGCCGTCACCGGCCAGCGTCGGGGTATCGAAGTGATTCGCGGCGCGGCGGCAGCACAACCTACCCCCTGATTGAACAAGGATGCCTTGAATGAGCCAACGCTACGCTCAATTGGCCTTGGCCTTGATGCTGCCGTGCCTGCCCCTGGGCATGGCGATGGGCGCATCGGGCAGCTGCAACGCCCTGGGCCAATTGCCCGCCGTGATCGAGGTAGGCGAAGGCTTGCAGACCGAGCTGCAGTCGCCGGTAGCGATTACGCGCCTGGCTATCGGCGACCCGAAAATTGCCGATGTGCGGGTCAACGGCGACCGCCATTTCCTGCTCACTGGCGTCGGCAGCGGCGCTACCAGCCTGATGGTGTGGACCGGCTGCTCGACCACGCCGCGCCAGAGCATGGTGTTCGTCAAGGGCAAGGCTACTTCGGCGCTGACCAGCCAATCGCTGTCGCCCTCCGAAGACCCGACGCTGCCCAGCCAGGTGCAGACCGATATTCGTTTTGTCGAGGTCAGCCGCACCAAGCTCAAGGAAGCCAGCACCAAGATCCTGGGCATGGGTAAAAACTTCTTCCTCGGCAGCCCCGACTTGCTGTCCCCGTCAGAGGGCATTTTCAAATTGCCGGTGAGTGCCGACAACTTCAACATCGGGTTTGGCGGTGGCCGGGTCAAGGCACTGATCAACGCCCTGGAAAGCAGCGGTTTCGCCTATACCCTGGCGCGCCCGAGCCTGGTGGCCATGAGCGGCCAGAGCGCGACCTTCCTGGCCGGCGGCGAAGTGCCGATTCCGGTGCCCAGTGCCGGCAGCGATACCATCACCATCGAATACAAGGAGTTCGGTATTCGCCTGACCCTCACGCCCACGGTCATCGACCACAACCGCATCGCCCTGAAAGTCGCCCCGGAAGTCAGCGAGCTGGATTACAGCAACGCGATCCGAATCCAGAATATCCAGGTGCCGGCCCTGACCGTCCGGCGCACCGACACCAGTGTGTCACTGGCCGACGGTGAAAGCTTCGTGATCAGCGGCCTGATCAGCAGCACCAACCGCTCCACCATCGCCAAGCTCCCGGGCCTGGGCGATATCCCGATCCTTGGTGCGTTTTTCCGCGACTCCAATATCCAGAGCGAAGAGAAAGAACTGCTGATGATTGTCACGCCGCATCTGGTCCAGCCACTGGCTGCCAATGCGCAGTTGCCGTCGCTGCCCGGCGAAAAACTGCGCACCTATGACCCGAACTGGTTCCGCCTGTTCTTCCTGGAAAACGGCAACTTCGACCGTCGCAGTGGACTTTCCCAATGAGCGATAGCCTGAGCCAGACCTTCCTGGCAATCACCCGTAACAGCACCGACCTGGAATGGCTCCAGGGTGCCCTGGCCCCTCTTGGCCAAGTGATCAACGTGGGCGGCGGCAGCCTGGATGAATTGCTGGCACTGGTGGACGTGACCTTCGCCAACCTGGTGTTCGTGGGCCTGGACCGCGAGCACCTGGTAGCCCAGAGCGCCTTGATCGAAGGCGCCCTGGAAGCCAAGCCGATGTTGGCGGTGGTGGCCTTGGGCGACGGCATGGACAACCAGTTGGTACTCAACGCCATGCGTGCCGGCGCTCGGGATTTTGTCGCCTATGGTTCACGCTCCAGCGAAGTGGCCGGGCTGGTGCGGCGCCTGAGCAAGCGCTTGCCGCCCAGCGCGCCGAACGCCCATCTGGGCGGCCTCACCGTGCTCTACGGTGCCCAGGGCAATACCGATGGCGCCCTGCTGGCGAGCCACCTGGCGATGGTGGTGCAAAAGAGCGGCCAGCAGACGCTGATGCTCGACCTCGGCCTGCCCAGGGGCGACAGCCTGGCGCTGCTGGGCCTGGACAGCACCTTCAATTTCGGCGACGCCTTGCGCCACCTGCGACGCCTGGACGCCACCCTGATCAACAGCGCGTTCACCAGCACCGACGACGGCCTGCGGATCCTTGCCTACGCCGCCAGCGATGACCCGTTGGAAATGACCAGCGCCGCCGAGCTGTACATGTTGCTCAGCGCCTTGCGTCAGCACTTCCAGCACATCGTGGTCAACCTCACCGGGCAAGCGGACAGCGAAGCCCTGCGCACCTTTGTCAGCCACTGCGACAAGCTGCTGTGGTGCACCGACCAGTGCGTACTCGACTGTCGGCGTAACCTGGCGATGCTGAACCTGTGGCGCGAAAAAGGCATGAAGCTCGACCATGCCAAGCTGCTCGTCGATCGCTACGTCAAAGGCTGCGCCCCCGGCACCGAAGCCCTGGAAAAAAGCTTCGGCCTGGAGTGCATCGCCGTGCTGCCCCTGAGCCCCGAAGTGCGCCTGAACGCCAAGAACCAGGGGCAAAGCCTGTTCACCCTGGCCCCCCGCGAAGCGTTGACCCAAGCCCTGCGCCACCTGGGCGAGCGCCTGGCCAAACGCACCGAAGGACTGGATAAACCTTCGACGCGCTGGTTCGAACGCCTTTTGGGAGCGAGTCGATGAACGGCGAAAAACTCTTCGGCGCTCCGGCCCGTGGAAGTACCGCGCACAACGACCACGACGGCCTGAAACTGGTGCTGCATCGCTACATCATCGATGCCATCGAAGAGTCGGGCCAGAACCTGCTGGAAGGCTCGCGCCAATCCCTGGCGCAATTTGTCATCGACAAAGTGGCCGAATACATCACGCGCATGCACCTGGCGATTTCGCGCTATGAGATGGAGCGCTTGGCCGAGGAAATCGTCGATGAGCTGACCGGCTTCGGCCCGCTGGAAGTACTGCTGCGCGATGTGTCGATCACCGAGATCCTGGTCAACGGCCCGCACAGGGTGTTTATCGAGCGTGACGGAGTACTCCACCAGAGCGACCTGCGCTTTATCGACGCGCACCATGTAGAACGCGTGATGCAGCGCATTCTCGCGCCCCTTGGAAGGCGCCTGGATGAGTCGTCGCCGATGGTCGATGCGCGCTTGCCGGATGGCAGCCGGGTCAACGCGATCATCCCGCCGATTGCCCTGGACGGCCCGTGCCTGTCGATCCGTAAATTTCGCAAGGACATGCTCAAGAGCAGCGACCTGGTGGCGATGCAAACCATCGACCACAACATCTTCGAGTTCTTCCAGGAGGCGGTGGGCAAGCGCTGCAATATCCTCATCAGTGGCGGCACCGGCACCGGCAAGACCACGCTGCTCAATATCCTCAGCCAATTGATCAACCCCCATGAACGCCTGGTCACCATCGAAGACGTAGCTGAGCTGCAACTGGGCCACCCCCACGTGGTGCGCCTGGAAACCCGCCCGCCCAATGCCGAGGGGCATGGCGAGGTCAAGGCCAGCGACCTGATTCGCAACGCCCTGCGGATGCGCCCGGACCGCATCATCCTTGGCGAGATCCGTGGCGTCGAAGTGCTCGACGTGATGACGGCCATGAACACCGGCCATGACGGTTCCATGAGCACCGTGCACGCCAACAATGCCCAGGACGCGCTATTGCGCCTGGAAACCCTGGTGGGTCTGACCGGCCGTGTGGTGGCGGAGAAAACCCTGCGGCAGATGATCTGCGCCGCACTGGATGTGGTGATCCAACTGACGCGCCTGCCCGATGGGCGCCGTTGCGTCAGCGAGGTGGTAGAAGTGGTGGGCGTACGCGACGACGTGTATGTCACCAACACCCTGTTCCGCCTCGACCGCCGTACCGGCTTCGGCTTTCTGCGCGAAGCGCTCAACCCGGCCGGCGACAAGCTGCGGCGCGAATCGGCATTGCCGTTGTAGAGAGGGCTCATGACCGGACTTGTCTTGCTGCTCATTTGCATCCTGCTGATCAGCCTGTCCGTCTGGCTGTTCCAGCGAGGGTTGCGCCAGGCCGGCACCGACCGGGTGCTGGAGCGGCTCAGCGACGGCCAGCCGGTGCCCCAGGAGCCGAACGGCAGCTGGGTCGCGCTGGAGCGCATGTTCCAGCGCGCCGGCCTGGGCAAGCCCACCGACCGCCTGGGTTTGTGGCTGAGCGGCTGGGCGCTGGGCATGTTGCTGGGCTATCTGCTGGCCGGCGGGCTGGGACTGTTGGCCATGCTGATCCTGCCGCCGCTGCTGCTGCGGGTGTATATCGCCTGGCGCTACCAACGGCGAGTGCAGCGCATGGTCGAACAATTACCGCAGCTGCTGGACCACAGCGTGCGCAGCCTCAAGTCTGGGCGCACCCTGGCGGACGCTGTGCTGGGCGCGATCGACAGCACCGAAGCGCCGCTCAAGCAGGCCATGAGCCGCATCCAGCGCAACGTGCAAATGGGCGTGAGCCTGCCGGAGTCGGTCAGCGACTTTGCCGAGTTTTACGAGCGCGATGAATTCCGCCTGTTTGCTCTTGGCCTGAAGGTCAACCACCGCTACGGCGGCAACGCCAGCGAGCTGCTGGAAAACCTGATCAAGATGATCCGCGAGCGCGAACAGGGTGCGCGCCAACTCAAGGCCATGACTGGCGAAACGCGCATGACCGCCTATGTGCTGGCGGGTTTGCCTATCGTCATGGTCGGCTACTTCCTGATGGTCAACCCGGGCTACCTGATGAGCATGTGGAATGACGGAACCGGGCGCCACCTGCTGCTGGCCGCGGTGGCGCTCGACATCACGGGCACCTTCGTCATGTGGCGCATGTTGCGGAGTATTTGAGATGGCCATCCTGATTTGCATCCTTTTGTCGCTCGCCGCCGTCGCCTTGATCGTCGGCAACCTGCTAGAGCAAAGGCGCCGACAACGCCTGGTCAGCCAACGCCTGCAAGGCCAACTGACCCGTGAGGACAAACTCGGCAGCCTGATGCGCCAACTGGGCGCCAGCTCCGTGGCCCAGCGCTCGGTCAGCCTGGACAACGAAACCCAGACCCTGCTCAACCGAGTCGGTTGGCGTAAAACCAACCAGCGCTCCATGTTTGCCGCTTTCCAGATCGGCGTGCCCATCGTGTTGCTGGGCTTGACCCTGCTCGGCCAACAGCTGCTGTTTCCCCATGCCGGCTCACCCTGGATTGCCCCGGCGATTGCCCTGGGCATCGGTTACTTGCTGCCCAAACGCATCCTCGCCCTCAGTGCGAAATACCGCCAGGAGCGTATCGCTCGGGAAATCTCCACCTTCATTCCATTACTGCGCATCCTGTTCGAATCCGGCATGGCAGTTGAGCAATCGCTGCGGGTGTTGGGCACCGAAGCCCAGCGCTTGCTGCCAGACCTGACCCATGAACTGCGCCTGATCCTGGCAAGGGTCGACTCGGGCCTGGAACTGTCCGAAGAGCTGGGCAAGACCGCACGCCTGTTGGCCGTGGATGAGTTCACCGACACCTGCATCATCCTTCAGCAGTTGATCCACCAGGGCGGCGGCGCGATGAAATCCTTGCTGGCCCTCAAGCAGTTGCTTGACGACCGCCGCCTGACCCGCCTGCAGGAATACATCTCGAAGATGTCCGCGAAGATGTCCGTGGTGATGATGGTGTTCCTGTTTCCCGCCTTGCTGATCGTGCTGGGGGGGCCGGCCATGATCGCCATCTCCCGAGCCTTGAATAACTTTTGAGGAGCCTGCCATGAAACCACTGATCGTCGCCTTGAGCCTGCTGATGCTGGGCGGCTGTGCCAGCAACGGCCAGGTTCCGTGGGCCGGGTTGCTGGCGCCGGGCAGTTGCCCCAAGCCCAGCTCGGACCAGGAGCTGTCGCTGAACCTGGCCGATGACATGGCCAACGAAGGCAAGCTGCACGCCAGCCTTGCCAACCTGCAGAACCTGCCCAGCGCCCTGCCCCAGGTTCGTCAACGCCAGGCCCGTGCCTATCGCTTGCTAGGCCGTCCTGACGCCGAGCCGTTGTACCGCAGCCTGCTGGGCACCTGCCTGGCCGCCGACGGTGAGCACGGCCTGGGGCAACTGGCGTCGGCCAAGGGCGACAACGGCCAGGCCATGGCTCACCTGCAACGCGCAGCACGGCTGGCGCCCACCGACGAAAAAATCCGCAACGACCTGGGCGTGGTGTACCTCGATCAACGGCGCCTTGAAGACGCGCGCTTTGAATTCATGACCGCCATCGAACTCAAGCAGAGCGATCAATTGGCGGCGGTCAACCTGGTGACCTTGCTGATCTATCAGGACAACTGGGAGCAAGCCGCGAAAGTGGTCGGCCAACTCGGGTTGAGCCCTGATCAGGTGACCCGAGCCCAGGCACGGGCGCAACACCTCAAGGACGCTGGCACGGCACCGCAGCGCCCAGTCAAAGATCAGGTAGCGGCGGTCAGCGATACGCTGCCGGCCTCTGTGAAATAAGGAGTCGATGATGAAATTCCAATACCTCGCCGGCCTTGCATGCCTGGCCCTGCCCCTCCTCGCTTCGGCCATCGAAGCGGGGCCGTCTTCACCCCGGCAGGCCGAAACGGAAAACTGGATGGCACTGCAACTGAGCGGGCGCGCAGCCTCGGCCAACCCCCAGAAAACCACGCCGGCAGAACGCGAACAGGCGCTCAAGCGCTGGCTGGACAGCAACAAGCACCCGATTCCGGAGTTCTTTGATCAGAACATAGGCGGCACTGCGCAAAGTGGAAGCAAGTAAAGCTACTGTGGCGAGCAAGCTTGCTTGCGCTGGGGAGCGAAGCGCCCCCAAGAAAAGCCGACTCCAGCTGCGCTGTCGAGCGGGAGCAAGCTCCCTCGCCACAGAAAGATGGCTCCTGCAAGGTTTGCTTGGGCCTTTAGTGCGCAGTCACCCGCTGGCGCATCGCCGAGTTGCTCGGTGACAACGCCAGCGCCAACTGCGTGCGGTTGTGCATATGGGTCAGGCGCAGCACCTGGGACACGTACAGCTTCACCGTGTTCTCGGTAATCCCCAATTCACAGGCAATCTGATAGTTGGTCTGGCCCTTGCCCACCAGGCGAGCCACATCCAGCTGGCGCGGTGACAGCTGATTGAAAATCGCCGGGATCTCCAACGGCCCGGCTTCATCGGTCGATGGGTCCCCATCATGGTCCTGGAGCGTCGGGTTGCGACGCACTTTGTCCAAGTCCATATACAAGTCATTGATCGATTCGGACAGGTACTGCAACTTCTGGTTGAGCGTGCCCAGCTGCAGGTCTTTTTGCCGTTCCTCCAACGCCGCTTCCTGGCGCTTGAGGCCTTCGAGCAATTCATCGAGGTTGATCGGCTTCTGGTAGTAATCGGCGATGCCCGCACGCAGGGCTTTGATCACATCCTGTTTGTCGGCACGACCGGTGAGCATGATCGCTTCGAACGCACGATGTTTGCCGGCGATCCGTTGCAGCGCCTGGACCAGTTCGATGCCGTCCATGTCCGGCATATGCAGGTCACACAGCACTAAACCAATCTGAAGGTCTTCGCCAAAACGCTGGACCGCTTGCTGGCTGGACTCGCACGGGACACAACGGTACCCGCTGCTTTCAAGAAATTCACAGAGTTCCTCCACGATCAATGGTTGATCGTCGACAACGAGCACTTTTACTGCAGACGTAAGCTTGTTCACGCGCTACTCCATGCCTGGCAAGCCAAATGATGACCTATCCTTTCTGACGAAAACTCCTACACAACTACTCATTAAACGTAGACGTACTTTCCGACTATGTACATAGCATTAATCAACTCGTGCGACTGATGGATCCAAAACCAGCTGCCGGCAAAACCTGTCAAAACGAAGGGCGCAAAGGGCTGTTTTGTTGACGCTTGCCCTGCCCGCTCAACGCGATTTGAGCTAAGCCATTGATGCATAAGTGTCCAGGCCACCATGACGATGCCGGCACCGATCAACGCCCCCAACAGGTAGTCGATATTGGAGGCCAGCCCCAAGGCGGCTAGCAACTTCACATCCCCCGCGCCAAAGCGGCCCAACGCATAGCCCGGCAAGGTCAGTACCAGTGCCAAAGCCAAGGCCAGGCCGCCCTCGCTGCGGGGCGCACCCAGCCAGGTCGAGCCCGCCCATAGCAGGTAAATCAGCGCCAACAGCCCGACGCCCAGGGTCAGCGTATTGGCAATTTGGCGCTGGCGAATATCCTGCACAGCACATACGCCCAACCACAGCACAATCACTAGCGTCTGGATCACGTAAAAAACATCCCTTTTGGCTGAATGATTCTATGCTGATATCAAGTACTCGACTCAGGGTAGACGCAGTCATGAAATCGAGCCTCCCGAGAAAGCAAAAAGGCGCTGCGGCGATCGAGTTTGCCTTGGTCTTCGTGATTTTCTTTGCAGTGTTCTACGGCATGCTCAGCTACAGCTTGCCGCTGCTGTTGATGCAGTCATTTCACCAAGCGGCAGCCGAAGGGGTACGCCGCAGTGTGTCCCTGGACCCCAGCACCGCAGGCTATTCGGCCCTGGTGGTGCAACGCGCCAAGGATGCCGCCCAGGCCCAATTGAACTGGATCCCCGGCTCATTGAAATTCTTGCCCGGCTATATCACCGCCACCTACACCAATAATTTGCTGACAGTGAAGATCACCTACCCCTCGGCCAATATCAAAGCGGTCTTGCCGGCCCTGGTATTGCCCGGGGTGGGCACCGTACCCAACCTGCCCACCAACCTCACTGCTACCTCGAGCCTTCAGTTTTGACGACGGGGGATAAATTGTTCGCACGCCTGCGCGGGCGCACCAGCGCCCTGGCCTTGGACGCGCCAGCAGCACCCGCGTCGGGCCTGCAAGTGCAACTGGACAACCTGGGTGGGGTGCTGAACATCTCGGGCACCTTGAAGCCTTTACTTGCCCAGCATCTTGCCAACGCGCCCAACCCCCCCTTGCAGACCTTGCTGTGTGCCGACAGCGCGCGGAGTGTCGAGGGCACGCCGCAGGAGTGGCAACGACACGGCCTGGACCTCGACTTCCAGGGCGCTGCTGGCCAGGTCCTGCATACCCGCGGCTGGATCGAGCCGGAGGGCGACGGCTGGGCCCTGCACCTGCTGGACATCACTGACCTGCTGGCCGACCGAGTACGGGTGCAGCAACGCGAACAGAACCACCAACTCGCCGCCCTGATGAGCGAACAGCTGCGCGTGTGCAGCCCCAACCGCCTGCCCGAGGTGTTCAGCGAACACCTGCGCAGCGTGGCCCAGCGTTGGCGCATCCCCTGCGTCGCCATGGCACTGCTCGACGAAGATGATCAAGGCTGGCGCATCTACAGTCACTACGCCGCTCACGACGCCCCGGCCTTGTGGCAGACCGGGCAACACCTGGGCACCAGCCTGGACAGCATCAACGGCAACACGCCACTGAGCCTGGACATTACCCAGGGGCGCAGCGACAACCCGCGCCTGCACAGTGTATTTGGCAATGCCGACGGCTTCCTGGTGCCGTACCGCGACAGCCATGGCGCCGCCGCGTGGCTGCTGTGTGGCTTCTATAACGGCCAGGCACACCACACCGGCGAGCGTGACTGGCTGAACCTGTGCGCAGCACTCGCCGCGCCGCTGCTGGGCCGTCTGCGCGAACAGCGTCACCACCAGCAACTGGAACGGGTAGAAGCCCTGCAAGGCCTGCTCGGCACTGGCTGGTGGGAACTGTTGCCCGCTACCCAGGAAATCCAACTGGCGCCACAATTGCTGCGCAACCTGAGCCTGGACGACGGCCCCACCCGCCAACCCCTCGGTACCTGGCTCGAGCTCATCCACCCCGCCGACCGTCAGGCCCTCGACAGCCGCCTGCAAGACCTGCAAGCCCTGGGCAAGCCACTGCTGACCAACGTGCGCCTGCAACGCACCGAGTCCGAGCAGTCGCCCCTGTGGTACCGCATACAAGGCCAAGTGCTGGGAGCCGGCAATGAACGGCGCTGGGTCGGCTTCATGCTCGACATCAGCGACATTCAGAACCAGCAACTGCAAGCCGCCGCCGCCCATGCGCGCCTGGACAACCTGATCGCCAGCTCACCGGCCGTCATCTATGTGCAGCGCTACGTCAACGGCGCGCTGCACCCAGCGTTTTTCAGCGCCAGCCTGTTGCCGCTGCTGGGCTGGACCTTGGCCGATTGCAACCACGACACCCTGGCGGCGCTGATCCACCCCGACGACCGAGAACACTACTTCGAACGCACCCGCCAGCTGCTGCGCGAAGGCAACGTGCGCAGCCGCTACCGCCTGCGCGACAAGCAAGGCAACTACCACTGGCTGCTCGACGAAGCCAAGCTTTTGCGCGACGACCTCGGCTTGCCGGTGGAAGCCGTGGGCCTTTGGCTGGACGTCACAGAGGCGACCCTGGCCGCCGAGCAGGTGCGCCAAAGTGAAGAGCGCTACCGCATCCTGGTGGAAGACTCGCCAGCGATGATCTGTCGCTACCGTCCCGACCTGATCCTCACCTTTGGCAACACGCCGCTGGCCAATTACCTGGAATGCCGGCCCGACCAATTGCCAGGCATCGACTTGGGCCAGTGGCTGTCGGATGAACAGCGCGCCGCCTTTATGCAACGCATTCAGCAACTGACCCCGGAATTCCCGGTGAGCACCGCGGAAATCAGCCTGCAACTGCCGGGGCGCGAACATGCCTGGTGGGTGTGGTCGGACCGTGGCGTCTTCGATGAACAAGGCGCCCTGATCGAAGTGCAAGCCGTAGGGCGCGACAACACCGAAGTACGCCGCTCCCAGCAGCAACTGACCCAAAGCGCGAAAATGGCCACCCTCGGCGAAATGGCCACCGGCCTGGCCCATGAGATCAACCAGCCGCTGAACGTGATGCACATGGCCATCACCAATGTGCTCAAGCGCCTGGGCAATGGCGATGTGCAAATCGACTACCTCACGGAAAAACTGCAGCGTATCGACGCCCAGGTGCAACGCGCGGCACGGGTGGTCGACCATATGCGCGTGTTCGGCCGCCGCTCGGAAATCGAGCAGCAACCGTTCGACCCCGCGCAGGCGCTGGAGGGCACCCTGTCCCTGCTCAGCGAAGGCCTGCGCGGCAAAGGTGTAGACGTGCGCATCAGCCCTGCGGACTTCTCGGTGCAGGTCAAAGGCTATGTCGACCAGCTGGAACAGGTGCTGATCAACCTGATGGTCAATGCCCGCGACGCATTACTCAGCCGGCGAGAAAAAGACCCCGCCCTGCGCCCCTGGATTGCCCTGCACAGCGAGCACGACAGCCGCCATGTGCGTATCTGGGTCGAAGACAACGCCGGCGGGATCGACCCGCGCCTGTTGGAGCGGATTTTCGAACCGTTCTTTACCACCAAGCCGATAGGCGTCGGCACCGGATTGGGGCTCTCGGTGAGCTATGGGATTGTGGAAAACATGGGTGGGCGCCTGAGCGTCACCAACGGCGAGGCCGGCGCGAAATTCTGCGTCGAGTTACCCATCGCGCAAAACTCAATCAGCTAACCACGATGCGAAGCGAGCCGCTCTTGCTCTTGCTCTGCTTTTGATCTTAGGCGCCCCGTCAAACCACGCTGGCCGGAATTCGACAGGGATTTGGGGGGTAAACCGGCAGGGATGCCGGTTTAGCCGCCCCGCGCCATGGATGGCGCGTGGCGGCGGCCCCCCAAATCACTGGCGGATTGCGGGCACACCGAGCCTAGGCGAGGTGCCGAGTGGTGGGGCAAGAGCCTTTTGCTTACTTTTGGGCTCTTTTCAAAAGTGAGCCGCTGTAAAAGCGGAACCCTAAGTGGCCGTTACCGCAGGAATGGATATGTACTCGGTATACCTGTGTCGGCTGTCAGGCCGCCATCGCAGGCAAACCAGCTCCCACATTTGGAACGCGGGGTGTCAGCCAGATAGGCGTCGGCTGTCAGGCCGCCATCCCAGACAAGCCCCCACATTTGGAACGCGGCGCGTCAGATATACCAACAGGCTAAATCACCAGATAAGCCCGGCCCATATGGCAAGAGAGATTGGCACCGACTTCGGCGTTACCCAGGTTGATGCCCAAGGCGCTGAGTAAAGTGTTGACGACGGGGTCGAGAATCGGCGACAGCACGTTCTGGATCAACCCCACCACCGCCGTAGTGATAGTCGCCAACAGCCCGGCGACCCCAGCCAACGCACCATTGGAGACACTCCCGCTGGGTGGTGCGTAAGTCACCTGCAAGCCATTAAGGGTCGCCGCCAGGCTGCCGACGATATTGGCGGTGCCCGGCGCGAACTTGTAGGTGGGCGGCGCATTCATCTCGGCCACCGGCGCAAACACCATCGTGCTGGTTTGCGCGGCAATGGTGGAGTTGGCTTTCAACAGCAAACCACCCCCCACATTGGGTGTACGGTTGGGGCTGCACAGCAGCGTCAGGACCACACAGTAGCGCTGGCCAAAATCGATCAGCCTGACCGGCTGCACATCGACTGCTGCGGAGGAAGAAAAAGCCGCCACCGGATCCACTGTACCGACCGCCAGGGTCGCCAGGGACGTAGTGGCTTTCACCGTCAAGGATTTGGAGGCCGGCGAGTCGCAATTGAAATCCGTGACATTGGTTTGCGCACTGCCGGCTTCGATGTAAATGGCCAGCGATGTGGTGACATCGACGTCAGCCACATTACAGGCCACCAGGCACAACACACCGCCAACCACCGCCGGCAGGTTGAGGTTCAACAAGCCCTTGACCACCTGGGACACCGGCGTGCCCAGGCCCGTCAATATGGACGCCACGCCAGAGACCGCCTTGATGATCGGCGCCTGCACGGTCACCAACGTGCGCACTTGCGCGGTGCGTACAAAAATCTGATCGGTCGGCGGGGTATTCTGCAAGCCCTTCTTGGCCAGCATAGGATTGCCAATGGCCGACAGCTGCGGCGGTTCGATGACCTTGGTCTGGATCGACACATTGCCCACCAGCGGAATCGCGACCTGCGCCGCCGCACTCACCGCATTCTTGCTGCTGGACAACTGCGCCACCGCTTCCAACAGTTGAAACAATTGCACGTTGCTATTCAGCGCCGCCGTCGGCGTGCCGGTGGCGATGTCAATCAGGTCACCCACGGTCAACAGCTTGCTGTTGGGCGCAATGGCTTGAATCGAAATCACGTCATTGACGACCGCTGTGACCGCCGCACCGTTTTTCTGCAAAACCTTCACAGCAGCGTCGATCAGTTGAGTAGCCGAGACTGCGGTACTGAGCAAGGCATCGTAGTCACCGGCCTTCACGTTCAGGTTAATCGCCAGTTGGTCCAAATAACTGAGCAGGTTGACGTTGGTCTGCAGCAAGCCGTTCCAACCCGCCGCCGTGAGCGAAAGGTTGCCGCCGAGCAGGTTGCCGATGACCAGGTTGAGCAGCGGGGATTTGCCTGAATCGACGCTGGCCAGGCTGCTGCGGATCGACAGCTGCGCCACGGGCGGTGGTGTCGCCGCGACGGCGGTGGCGCTCAAGTTGATTTGCGGGGTAATCGGCGCACCACTGAACAGGTTCCACAGCCCATTGGCAACGCTGGTCATCACAGTGCGGGAAGCCACCACGCGGATAGCGTCGCTCTTGGTGGCATCAGCGGTAAACACACGGGTGTTCAGAGCATTGGTCGCCAGGGTGCCGCATGTCACCGCCAGGGTGCTGCCATTACCGACCACAAAACCGTTGCGCGCCGCATTTTGCGTGGCATAGGCGTTTGCGGTGGTGTTGGTACCGCATTGGCCACCGAGACTGGCTGCCTCCAACGCCGAGGTATCGGCGACGGATTGCAGCTTGCGCTTTTCCAAATACAAGCGCCCGCTGTCGACCGCCAGCAACGTAAACACCAAGGCCAAGGCCAAAGTGCCTGCCGCCATCAAGCCAATTGCACCACGCTGTCTGGAGCCGAATCGGGGAGACATCGAAGCACTCCTGCGCTAACTCTCCGTTGCACTGGAGTGTAGACAAGGCTTCGGCAGGTTGCTGGCAACTCGCCACATTGGCGACTGGCGGAGATGCCCTGATACGCCCTGATACTGTAGGAGCGAGCTTGCTCGCGAAAAACCTACAGACGCCGCGTTGATTCAGGAAGTACGCGTTATCGTTGACGTTTTTCGCGAGCAAGCTCGCTCCTACAGTGAGCGATCAGCGCGGGGGGTAGTTGGAAAGGATCTTGGTCACGGTGCTGCGGATGGCTTTGTTGCGTTCCTCGGGGTTCGGCGTGCTGGCCATCATCTGTTCGTCGCTGCCGCGCCACACCAGCTTGCCGTCCTTGCCGTCGAGCAGGTCGATCTGGATGGTCGCGACCTTGTAGGTGATATTGCGGGTTTCGTTGTACATCGGCGCGCCCCAGTAACCATTCCACGGGCCGCCCCAGGCACCGCCATAGTTGGTGGTGACTTGCTGCTGGCGGTCTTCGACGATCAGGTAGGCCTGTACATTCAGGTCAGCCTTGGTGCCCGCCGCCGCAGGACGCAAACCGCGCTGATCCAGCTGTTCGCCCACGGCCTGGCGGATGCGTTGCTCGGTGAGGTCGCTCTTGATCCTCGGGTCATCGGGACGGTACTGCAACGCTGGGTCTTTCCAGGCCCAATTGCGGTAGGCGCCGAAGTCTCGGCTGGCGTCGAAATCGTGGTTGACCTGGTTGCTCTGGCAACCGCCCAGCAACATGACAACAGCAAGCGCAGCGATGCGACGAAGCATGGTGTTCTCCAAAAACAACGTGGGCATGTAATGAGAATAGCTGCTAACTGGGCGGATAGGCAGCCATTGCCTTCTGCATCGCCTTGCGCAAGCTATCGGCGCGTTCGCTCAGGCTGCCCTGGCTAGTGGTTTCGGCACTGGTGCTCCACACCGGCTGGCGGGTGCGCGCATCGAACAGGCTGATACGCGCCACGGCCACTGTCACTTCATAGGTGCGCACCACGGGCACGCTGTTGTACATGCCGTAACCGTTGCCATAGCGGTTATAGCCGCCGTAGCCGTAACCATAATCGTCCTGGACCTGGCGCAGGCGTTTTTCCAGGCGTACATCGGCGCTCACAAGCAGGTCGGGCGCACGCTTGTCATGCAAGGGGCGCAAGCCGCGCTGATCGAGGGCGCCGCTGACCGCCTCGGCAATCTGTGCCGAATCGGCCCAGGCCGTGCCCGCCGGCAACTGACCGTTGAGCCAACCCCAGCTGCGGTAGGCGCCATAGTCGCGCACCGGCGCGGGGTAGGCGCTGGCATCAAAGGTAGTGGCCGCCTGGGCGGGCGCCGGCGGCATCGGTGCCGAACTGGCCACGTAAGGATTGGGGCTCGAGCAGGCCCCAAGGCCTAGAGACAACAGGATTAAACCGAGACGACGCATGTCGACCTCCCACGCTGGGCCGCTTAAACCGGGCGGCAGATCCAGTGCAAATATCGCCCAAGCCCGGCAAAGCTTGGGTGACGACGGTGAGCGAGCTCCATCTCCAACAAGTCCTGCAGGTTGGCGCGAGCCTGGAATTCCACCGGCATATAGTCGTGGAACACCCGCACGCCACTTTGGCTTTCGACCTGCCACAGCCCTTCGAGTTGCGCCGCCAACTCCCGTGGGTCCAGGGGTTGTTGCGGCGTCAGGCTCTGCTTTTCGCCGGCCATGTCGTTCTTGCGCATTTTGCGGAAGTGGCCTTTGAGCAGATTGCGGTAGATCAACGCATCACGGTTGTAGAACGCCAGGGACAACCAGCCACCCGGCAGCGTCAGTTGGTGCAGTACCGGCAGGATGGCGTGGGGCTCGGCCAACCACTCCAGCACGGCATGACACAGCACCAGATCGTAAGGCTCGGTGAGTTGGCCGAGCAAGTCCTGCCACGGTGCATGAATAAAGGTCGCGGTCTGGCCGGCGTCAACAAAGCGCTGACGCGCCCCTTCAAGCATCGGCGCCGCGGGTTCGGCCAGGGTTACCTCGTGGCCCTGCTCGGCCAGCCACAGCGACATGTGCCCAAGGCCTGCACCGATATCCAGCACGCGCAATGGGCGTTGCGGCAAGGTTTCTAACAGGTCGGCCTGGAGCACCGCCAAGCGAATCGCGCCCTTGGCACCGCCGTAGATTTTTTCGGCAAAGCGCGTGGCCAACTGGTCGAAATGACGATCACTCATGGGCAAACCGCCGTTCGCTATCGGCCAGCTTGGCGCGCACCACTTCGTTCATATCCAGCCCCAGCTCACTGCACAGCAACAGCAGGTACAGGACAATATCGCCGACCTCCTGGCCCGCATGGGCGAGTTTATCGGCGGGCAGTTGGCGGGATTGGTCTTCGGTGAGCCATTGGAAGATTTCCACCAGCTCGGCCATTTCCACGCTGGCAGCCATGGCCAGGTTTTTCGGGCTGTGGAACTGCTTCCAGTCGTTGGTATCGCGGATGCGGTGCAGGCGTTCGGTGAGGTGTTCGAGGTTCATGCGGGGGCTCCTGAATGGGTATAGCTTACCCGATCATTCCCACGCTCTGCGTGGGAATGCTTCCAGTGACGCTCCGCGTCGCCTGCGCGGATGACGGGACGCGGAGCGTCCCAGGCGGCGTTCCCACGCAGAGCGTGGGAACGATCAGCAGAGCGTGGGAGCGATCAGTCGACAACGCTGAACTCGAGCCTGGCGGTTTGGCCGGCTTCATCCAATACGCTGAGCTGATAGCGCCCCAGCCGTTCAAAACTGGCGTTGATGCTGTCCTGATTGGCGCTGTCCCCCAACGGCGCGCCATTGAGGAACCACCAACGCCGGCCACTGCCGCCCAGGGCGGAGATGTTCAGGCGCAAGGCTTGCTGACTGGCGGCGGGCAAACGTAATTGATCGCCCTCGCGCACGCCCACGATGGACAACGGCGACGCCGCAGCCAGCGCCGGTGGAGGGCAATCCGGGTCAGGCGCAGGAATGCGCGCTTCCCGGCGTTCAATCCTTGGCAACCAGGGCTCCAGCGGCGCCGGCCACAGCGCGATGTTTTTGGGGGTTGCGCCAGGGCAATGGGCATCGACCCTCAAACCCTTGGGGTTAACCCAGATGCTTTCCATCAAGCCCACGCTCAAGGGTTGATCCAATGCCTGCAAGGTCGGCGGCGTGGTGTTGTCCAGGGTCCAGGCAAAACGCTGGCGGCGGCAATTGGGGTCGCTGCGGCTCATGGGCTGGCCCAGCGGCCAACAAATCGCTGCCACGCCGATATTGGCAGGCACCGATTTGACTGGCGCACTGATGCCGCGCTGGCTGTCGCGGTTGGTCAGCACGTCATGCACCTGCAACATCAATGGTGCTGCCGACGCCAGGCCGAACTGCCCCGGTACCGGCGTGCCATCGGGCCGGCCGATCCATACGCCAATCAGGTAACGCGGGCCCACGCCAATCGCCCAGGCATCGCGAAAGCCATAACTGGTGCCGGTTTTCCATGCCAGCACCGGCCGTTGGACCAGCTCGGCACGCGGGTCGCGGTCGGGCCGCGCTTGGCCGCTGAGGATGCGCCGCACAATCCATGCGGCGCCGGGCGACAGCAACGGCCGCTCCCTGAGCGTATCGTCCGGCTGTAACCGCAGGCTGGCGCTCTTGCCATCGCGGGCCAGGGCGCTGTAACCACTCACCAGATCTTCCAGACGACTGCCCGCACCGCCGAGGATCAGCGCCAGGTTCGGCTCGGCCAATGCCGGCAACGCCAACGGCATGCCACCGATGCGCATCTGTGCGGCAAAGCGCTTGGGCCCGTAGGCTTCCAGCAGTTGCACCGCAGGCAGGTTCAACGAACTGGACAACGCGGTGCTCGCCGGCACCGCGCCAGTAAAACCCATGGAAAAGTTGCCTGGACGGTAATCGCCATAGCGCCGAGGCACGTCCTGCAACAGCGATTCGGAGTGAATCAGGCCGTCATCCAACGCCATCCCGTAGAGAAAAGGCTTCAAGGTGGAACCGGGCGAACGCAGCGCGCTGATCATGTCCACATGGCCAAAGCGCTTGGTGTCATTGATATCCACCGACCCCAGGTAGGCGCGCACCGCCATGCTTTCTTCTTCCACCACCAGGATGGCCGCGGAGGTGTGCTCCGGCAGGCGTGCGCGCCAGCCCAACAGCAGGTCTTCGAGACGGCGTTGCAAGGTGGCATCCAGCGTGGTGCGAATCAGTGGCGGGCTGTCGGGGCGATTCAGGCGACGTGCGAGCAAGGGCGCCAGGCTCGGTTCCAGGCGTGGGGCGTGCAACAGGGGTTCTTCCAAGGCTTCATCCACCGCCGATTGCGGCCATACCTGAAACTCGGCCAGGCGGCGCAGCACTTTGTCCCGGGCCTGCTGCGCGCGCTGCGGATGACGGTCCGGGCGCAAACGGCTCGGCGCCTGGGGCAATACCGCGAGCAACGCGGCTTCGGCGTGAGTCAGTTGTGAAGGCGACTTGCCCAGGTACGCCCAACTCGCCGCCGCCACGCCCTGCAGCGTGCCGCCGAAAGGCGCACGGTTCAGGTATAGGTTGAGGATTTCGTCCTTGGACAGGTGCCACTCCAACTGCGCGGTACGCCACAGCTGGCGTAACTTGCCGTGCAGGGTGCGTGAGTGCGGGTCGAGCAGGCGCGCCACTTGCATCGACAAGGTACTGCCGCCGGAGACCACCCGCGCGCCGCTCAGGTTTTGCCAGGTCGCACGCACCAGCGCCAACGGGTTTACGCCGGGGTGGTGGTAGAACCAGCGGTCTTCATAGGTGAGCAGCGCGTCGAGGTAATAGGGTGAGACTTCGCGGGTTTGTACCGGGTAGCGCCATACGCCATTGGCATCGGCAAATCGCCACAGCGGCGTGCCATCTTCGGCCAGCACTACCCGGGCCAGGTCGTCCTGGGGCAGGGGCAAAGGCCAGATGCGATCGGCCAGCCATAGCAGGGCAACCACCAACACCACACAACCCAAAGCCCAGCGCAATAACTGTGGGAGCGGGCTTGCTCGCAAAAGCGGTGGGTCAGTTGGCAGAGATGTCACAGGCACGCCGCCTTCGCGAGCAAGCCCGCTCCCACATTGGGCGGAGTACATCCAGGTGTGATTAAACTAAAACTCAAACGGGCAAACCTCTATGCTTGCAGGGAACTCGCCTGCGTTATCGACAACCAAAGGCACAGTTACGCCCACCTTCTCATCAGGACACGCACATGCAGGTAGAAAGCTTTTTCGAATGGTTGGGCCAGGCGCTCGGTTCCGTCATCCGTTTTATCGTCGACGGGCTCAGCGGTTTGTTCGGGGCCTTGACCCACGCCGGCGGCAACTTTATCGACGGCCTGTCACGCACCTTGGGCATGGACACCTCGATCATCAGCATCATCACTCTGATCGTCGGGTTGCTCTTCCTGTACTCGGCGGTACGCGCCTTTATGCGGGCCTCGATTATCGTGGGAATCATCTGGCTGATGCTGGGGCTTTGGTTGCTGAGCTGGGTCGTACACTGATATTTCGATCCTCTCCTGTAGGAGCGAGCTTGCTCGCGAAAAACTCACAGACGCCGCGTTGATTCAGGAAGCACGCGTTATCGTTGACGTTTTTCGCGAGCAAGCTCGCTCCTACAGTGTCTTTCAGCGGCCCTTGATCACCATATCCACCGGCGTCTCGCCCACCGCCTGCCAGTTCGGCCGATACATCGACTCTACCTGCGGCGGCGGCACGCGGTAGGTTCCCGGTGTCACCGCACGCGCCAGGTACAACAAGTGCGTGGTGCCATAGCCATCCAGATTCATCGCCGCCACATAGCGATCATCCCTGAACTCCTGGTGCTTGAGCGAGGCATTCTGCATCGACTCGCGCCACTCCTTGACCTGGCTACTGGCGTTCTCCAGGCTCGCTGCGCTTTGTGCCAGGTTCTGGTTTTCCAGTTCCAGGCCGGCGGGCAGCAAGTCCACCACCAGGGCATCCGGCACCCGTTGCTTGGCACTGACGGCCAGGTGCACCAGCACCAGGTCACCGCTGTTGAGGCTGCGCAGATTCAACGGCTGGCCATTCATGCCCAGGTATTCGCGGCGAATACTCAGGTTCTCGCCACCCGGGGCAGGCGGCACTTGTGGGTAACCCGAGATTGTCAGTTGCTGGTAGACCGGCACACCGCTTTGATTGGTCAGGCTCAAATTGCCGGAAAGCAGCTTGCCTTCCAGGTTGAGCGTCGACTGTTGGTTGTTCAGCTCATGCTCCCCGTCGCTGCCATCCAAGAGCACCTTCCACGCCGATTCTGGCTGGGCGAAACCCAGCCGCCCGGCCAGGAACAGCGAGTTGCGCTCCTGGGTCGACAGATAGGGGCTGGCCGCCAACTGGTCCGACAAGGTAAACAGGCGCTCTTCACGCGTGCCCTTGGCCAAGTCATTTTCCTCCAGCAACGCCAGAATCATCGCCTGATCGCGCAACGGGCTGCCGTAGTCGGCCAGCCACTCCTTGGCACTGCGCTGCGCCGCCAACCCGGCCAACAACGCCTGATCCGCACGCGGCTGGTCACCCATTTTCTGCAGGGCAATGGCCAACTGCACCAGCGGCAAGCCGGAGCGTGCGTCGCTGCGCCGTTCGAACAGACTGCGCAACGCACCCAACGGCGCCTGCTGACTGCGCGCCAGCACCATGCCAGCATACGCCTGCACGGCAAACCGGGTGTGTTCGGCGTTGTCGCTGTAATCCACCTCGATCAGATTACGCTCCTGCACATACCGCAACAGGCGCTCGCTGGCCTTCTTCAAGGCTTCAGGCGGTACTGCAAAACCCTGGTCGCGGGCGCGCAGCAGGAAGTCGGTGACATACGCAGTCAGCCAATACTCTTCCTCGCCGTCAGCGCCCCATAGGCCAAAGCTGCCGTTGTAGCGCTGCATGCCCAGCAGGCGCTCGATGCCCAACTCGATCTTGCGCTTGCGCTCGGCATCCGGCTCGCCCTTGATGCTCAGGCGCTTGAGCAGCGCATCGTCGGCATACAGCGACGGGTACAAGCCACTGGCGGTTTGCTCTAGGCAACCATAGGGGTACGCCTTGAGCGCACTGATCTGCGCGCCCAGGTTCAACGGCGGCCGGCTCGACAGGCTCAACAGCGCCTCACGCCCCGAGGCATCGAACTGATCCAGCGCACCCGCCGGCAAGCTCCACGGCTGATCCTTGATCACGGCGCGGTAATGCTTGAGCAAGGCCGGGTACGCCGGGCGTACGCCCAGGGTCCACTCACGGCTGAACGGCGGCAGGTTTTCCCCCGGCAGGTCCAGGCCATTGACCGTAACCTTGACCTTGCCCTGACCGAAACCGCCCCAGGCTTTTACCGGAATGCGCAGGGTGGTGCGCTGGCCTTGCTTGAGTTCAACCGATTGCGCGTCGCTGTTGACCAGTTCCAACGGCCCTTGCGTCGTTAATTGCACATCGAGTTTCTGCGCCTTGCCCGACAGGTTTGAGAGGTCCAGGGCCAGGGTGGTCTGGTCGCCTCCTGCCAGGAAGCGCGGCGCCGACAACTCGGCAATCAGCGGGGCGGCGATCACCGTCTTGCCTTCGGCCATACCGTAGCGATCATCGCTCCAGGCTTGGGCCATCAGGCGTAGTTCGCCGTTGAAGTCGGGGATATTGACGCTGACTTCGCCCTCGCCTTTGTCGTTCAGAGTCACCGGGGCGCTTTGCAGGGCGACGATGGTTACGCTGGTGTCCGGGCGTTTGCCGCCTTTGGCCAACGCCGCGTCGCCACCAAATGCCAGGCTGGCCAGGCGCCCTTGGCCGGCTTCAATCAACTGGCCGTAGATGTCGAATTGGTCGACGCCATAGGCTTTGCGGCCAAACAGGCTGGCGTACGGATCGGGCGTTGGGAATTCGGTGATATTGAGGATGCCCACGTCCACCGCCGCCAGCAGTACGTGCACCTGTTGGGGCACGCTGCCATCGGCGTTCCTGGCGGCGATCTTCACCGTCAGCGGTTGTTTGGGGCGCATTTTTTCAGGTGCAGTGAGGGTCAGGCCGAGTTTGCGCTGGGTGCGATCCAGCGGCAGGTGCAGCAAGCCCACGGCGCGTTTAGGCGTGATATTGGCTTTGCGCTCGCCGGGACGAATCACCAGGGCGCTCACATACAGATCGTGGCGCGACCATTTCGGGTCGAGCTTCACCGCAAAGCTTTTGCCTTCGGCCGGCACGTCGATTTCCTGCCACCACAGCGGGCCTTCGGCAGACTCCACCAACAGGTAGCCTTTACCGGCAGCCGGTGGCGTGACGGTGACGTTGGCGGTGTCGCCATCGCCATAGGCGGGTTTGTCCAACGCTAGCTTGACCTGGTCGGGGCGCACGGCGCCGCCTTCGGTGTTGTCCTGGGCCTGGTAACCGGCCCAGAAACGCAGGCTGCTGACCAGCCCGGTCTGCGGGTCTTCGACCTCCACGCGGTAAGGGCCCCACTCCACCTGGAAGCTGACCTTGGCGGTGTCGCCCGCCTTGATGTTCAGGCTCTGCTCATCGAGGTTGAGGAATTTCTCGTTGAAGTGGTAGCTCCAGCCGTCATTCTCCGAGTAGTTCCAGTAGTAGTCGCGGCGCTCACGCACCAGGCGCACCTTGAGGTCTTGCGCGGCCAGTTTCTGACCGTCCTGGTTGGCCACCAGCACTTCGAATTCCACCGGGCCATCGCCGTTGGTTTCCTTGCCGTCAAACAGGCCACGCAGGCCCGGCAATTGCTCGGCCGGCCAGATCGGCTGCACCAGGCGCCGGGTGATCGGCCGACCGCCGGACTCCTGCAGGCTGGCTTGCACAATCAGTTGCAACGGCGACTTGGCCTCGGCCCACTTGCTTTCCAGGGTCAGCGCTTGCTCGCCATTGGCGTCGAGTACGCTTTCGTCCAGTTCGAAATCCTGGCTCAGCTCTTCTTCAGTGACGGAACCGAACTGGTAGCCCGGCAGGGATTTGACCGCCTCGCGCAGTGGCCGCACGTACACCTGGCCACTGACGCGGTTACCGGAGGCGGGCGCGCCGTAGAGGTAACGACCGTTGACCTGGATGACCGGGTTATCCGCCGGGCTCAACGCCGTGTCACTGCCCTTGAGTTCCAGCGCCAGGCGTTCGGGCAGGAAGTCTTCGACGAGAAATTCATAGAGTTGCGGCTTGCCGTCACCGAGGTCGAACACCAACTGCCAGCGCCCGGTCGGCGCCTCGCCAGCCAGCTGCAACGGGTATTGATACAGGCCCGACGCGTCGGCCTCCCACACGAACTTGCGACTCACCTGTTCATCCGGGCGCCGCACTTCGACGCTCACCGGCTGAGGCTTCACCGCCTTGCCATCCTTGTCACGCAACAGCGCGTTGAGCAGCACGGTTTCGCCGGGGCGATACAAATCACGCGGGCCGAACACAAAGAACTGCAACGGGTGGGACGGTTGCCCGCCGATATCGAACTCCGCCAAATCCAGCGCGGCGCTGTCCAGGCGCAGCAGGCTGGTTTGCTCGCCCTGCTTGGCCAGTAACACCTGGGCTTTTTTCGGCAGCGGCAACTCGGCGTGGCCACCGTCTTCGGTCTTGCCCTGGCCGAGCACGCGGCCTTCGGCATCGAGGATTTCCAGTTCGACGCCGTTGAGTGCCTTGCCGCCTTCCAGGGCCTGGGTAAACACATCCAGGCGATTGGCGTAGCGGTGCACCGACAGGCCGATATCACTCAAGGTGAACAGGGTGGCCGGTTGCGAATAGTTGTAGGTGCCCGAAGCGCGCATCACCGCGAGGTACACGCCCGGCTGCTGCAACTGCTTGAGGCCGGCAATCGGTAGCAACAGGGTTTCGCGGGTATTGCGCGCCGGGTTCAGGTCGAAACGCCCGCCGTACACCAGTTCGGCCATTGGCAGCAGTTCACGGGACTCATAGCTTTGCAGGCTGGTATTACGCCCCCACTGCGCCAGGAATGACGGCAGGGATTCGGGTTTGATCCGGAAGAATTCCACGTCGATCTTGTCGACGTTCAACGCGATCACTGGCAGGCCTTCGGCCAGGCGCGTCGGCAACAGGGTGCCACGGCTGGCGAAGCCGACGGTGGCTTGCAGGTCGCGGGTTTCCAGGCGGGCGCTGTATTCGGCGGCGAGGGTGTTGCCGTTGACCGCCTTCACCCCTGCGTCCACGGTCAGCACCAGTTTGCGCTGCGGTTCAAGGTGGCGCAGGCGCAATTCCATCAGGTTATCGGACAGTTCCCAGGCGCCATCGACCTTGCCGGACTTGCTGTCTACCAGGTGCAGCTTGTCGGCGAATTTCTGATCGGGGTCCAGCGGAATGGAAAAACTCACCGACAGCGTGCTGGCCCCATCCAACTGCACCTCGGACACATCCACCACGCTCAGCTCACGCCCGGCATAGCGTTGCTTCAACGCTGCCACGTCCACCGCCGCTTTCACCGGCTTCGGCGCTGCCGCCACGGTGGGCGCAGGCGGTGCAGCGGGTTTATCGGAAGAATCGCAAGCGCTCAGCAGGGCCAGCGCGCAGGCCAGGAACAGTCCTTTGTTAAGCATGGGGCACTCATAGTCAGAGGGAACCGAGGGGTGAACTATATATCAGCGCCGACCAAGCTGCTGCGGCGCCGGTCACATTGACCGACGGAGGGGCGGTTGGTTCTAGGTGGGCATGAAGCCAAGCCAAATCCCACAGCCACTGGAGATCAAACGGTGGGAGCTGGCTTGCCTGCGATAGCGGTCTTTCAGCCGATATCTTCACTGGCTGACCCACTGCTATCGCAGGCAAGCCAGCTCCCACATTGGTTCTGCTGTGTGGCGGGTTGACGGTTACAATGCCGCTCTACCAAGGAGCCTTCATGACCGCCCTGCTGACCGACTGGCGCCACCGCCCCACCCATCGCCGCGTCTGGGCCCTGGCCGCGCCGATGATCCTGTCGAATATCTCGGTGCCCTTGGTGGCTCTGGTGGACAGCATGGTCATCGGTCACCTGCCCCACGCCCACCAACTGGGTGCCGTGGCTGTCGGCGCCAGCCTGTATACCTTCCTCGCCTGGGCCATGGGTTTCCTGCGCATGGGCTCCACCGGGTTCGCCGCCCAGGCCGCCGGGCGTAACGATGGTGCAGCGTTGCGGCAAATCCTGTTGCAAGGCTTGCTGTTGGCGCTGGGGCTGGCGATGCTGCTGGGTACCGTGGGCATTCCCCTGAGCCATCTGGCCCTGGAATGGATGCAGCCCTCGCCCGAACTGAACCAACTGACCCGCGAGTTTTTCCACACCCGCCTGTTCGGCCTGCCCGCCGCTCTCGCCAGTTATGCACTGGTCGGCTGGTTCCTCGGCACCCAGAATGCACGAGCGCCATTGGCGATTTTGCTGACCACCAACCTGGTCAACATCGCGCTTAACCTATGGTTCGTCCTCGGGCTGGACTGGGGCGTGGTCGGCTCCGCCCGAGCCTCGGTGATCGCAGAGTGGACCGGCGCCCTGCTCGGCCTGGCGCTTACGCAAAAAGCCCTGCGCGCCTATCCTGGGCATATCGCTTGGGCCGCCTTGAAACTGTGGCAAAGCTGGCGCCCGTTGCTGGCGGTCAACCGCGACATTTTTATCCGCAGCCTGGCGTTGCAGTCGGTGTTTTTCATGATCACGGTGCAAGGCGCAAGGCTGGGAGATGCCACAGTTGCAGCCAATGCCTTGCTGCTCAATGGGCTGTTACTGACGGCACATGCCCTGGATGGCCTGGCTCACGCGGTCGAGGCTCTGTGCGGCCACGCCATCGGCGCACGTGACCGGCAAGCGTTACGGCGGTCATTGGTGGTTGCCTGTGGTTGGTCGCTGATCGCCAGCGTGGGTTTCGCCCTGCTGTTCACCTTCGGCGGCCATCTGTTCATCGCCATGCAAACCGATATCCCCAGCGTGCGCGAAACCGCCGATATCTACCTGCCCTACCTCGCGGTATTGCCGTTGATTGCGGTGTGGAGTTATTTGCTCGATGGGCTGTTTATCGGTGCAACGCGGGCGCGGGAAATGCGCGATGGGATGTTGCTGACGGTGATGCTGGTACTGCCGATTGCCTGGGCCTTGCAGGGCTTGGGCAACCACGGACTGTGGATAACTTTTTTGCTATTCATGGCGGTACGCAGCTTGATCCTGGGGGCGATTGCCTGGTGGCTGAGCACGCAGAATCGCTGGCTGAGCGATACCCGCTGACACGAGCCCCTACCTGTTACTTCTGACAGGTTACAAGCCGATTTTTCAAGCGTTGAATAGCGGTGGGCAACCTCCCCTGCTTACGCCAAGGAAAATCGCTATGAATATCAAACGACAAACAGGCATCGTCACCCTTTGGGTAATCGCCACGCTGACTACCGCAGGCTGCACGGCGCCATCGAACTCAACAGCGCAGCCGGCCGGGACACTGCGGGTGGAGAACCAAATGGCCGGTGAGTACACACTCGTGGTGATACATGGGACTGAACAGCACAGAATCACCAAAGGCGAATCAAAGGACCTGACAATCGATGGAAAAGAGGTGCTCCTGTCGCGCCTCAACAGTCAGGGCACAATAACGCAGATAGCCCTCAACGTTCACTCAGAGAGCAAATGCCCAGTGACGCAATGCTTGCTCGTAAGGTGACTTGATCAACGTCGTGCCAATGCGGCCGGCCTCACAGGAACTAAACGAACACTCGCTCAGTTCCGGTGAGGCCGCACGACTCAAGAAGACAAGTAAGAAGAACGAGTCAACCCAAGACGCAACGCATCCAGGAACTGGGTACGCTCGGACGCCGAGATCTTCGCGCTCGCGCACTTGTCGCGGTAGTGCGTCATCAACTCTTCCGGCGACAAGTGCACATAGCGCAGCATGTCTTCGATGGTGTCGTGAGTCTCGATCCCGGCGCTGTACACCGAACCGTCTTCACGCTGGTAGATGTTCACCGAGTCGGTGTCACCGAACAGGTTGTGCATGTCGCCCAGGATTTCCTGATAGGCGCCGACCAGGAAGATACCCAGCAGGTAGTCCTCGCCTTCGTTCAAGCCGTGAACCGGCAGGCTGGTTTCGATGCTCTGCTCGTCGACGTATTGCTTGATCTTGCCGTCGGAGTCGCAGGTCAGGTCTTGCAGCACGGCGCGGCGCAGCGGCTCTTCGTCGAGGCGGTGCAGCGGCAGGATCGGCAAGACCTGGCCGATGGCCCACGTATCCGGCAAGCTCTGGAATACCGAGAAGTTGCAGATGTATTTGTCGGCCAGCTTGTCGTTGAGTTCGTCCAACACCTGGCGGTGCGAGCGCTGGCGGGCTTTCAACGAGTTGTGCAGGCGACGGCACACCGCGAAGTAGCACTGTTCGGCCAGGGCTTTTTCGGCCAGGGTCAGCTTGCCGTCGGCGTACTGGGTGGCCACGTCGCTCATGTAGTGGGTGGCGCGCCAGTAGGTTTCGGTGACCATCTCGATGTCGGTCGGGCCCAGCAGGTCCACCAGCCATTGCACGGTTTCCGGCAGGCTTTCCTTGTTTTCGATGGTCGGGATTTCGTCGTTGTGCTTCTCGACGTCCGTCACCTGCACCACCAGCATGGCGTGGTGAGCGGTCAGGGAGCGGCCGCTTTCGGAGAAGATGTTCGGGTGCGGCAGGCTCTGCGCGTCGCAGAATTCCTTGAGCATGCCCACTACCACGCCGGCGTAGTCGTCCATGTCGTAGTTGATCGAACTGGCGTTGCGCGAGTGCGTGCCGTCGTAGTCCACGCCCAGGCCACCGCCGACGTCGATGTGGTCCACCGGCAGGCCGAGGTTGCGCAGTTCGCCGTAGTAACGAATGGCTTCCTTGAACCCGTGCTGGTAGTCGGCCAGGTTGGCAATCTGCGAGCCCATATGGAAGTGCAGCAGGCGGATGCCCTGGTCCAGGCCGGCTGCGCGGAAGCGCTCGACCACTGACAGCAACTGGGCTGCCGACAGACCGAATTTGGATTTCTCGCCACCGGTGTCCGCCCACTTGCTCGATGCCAGGGACGACAGGCGCACACGCAGGCCCACCTGCGGCTTGACCTTGAGGCTCGCCGCCTCTTCGATCACCAGCCCCACCTCGGACTCTTTCTCGATCACGATGAACACGTTGTGGCCGAGCTTCTGGCCCATCAGCGCCAGGCGGATGAACTCACGGTCTTTGTAACCGTTGCAGACGATGGTGCCGCCCTTCGGCGCCAGGGCCAGCACGGCCAGCAGCTCAGGCTTGGAGCCGGCTTCCAGGCCGATGGAAACGTTCTGGGTGGCAATGATGTTCTCGATCACCGCTTCCTGCTGGTTCACCTTGATCGGGTACAGCGCGGTGTACTTGCTCTGGTATTCCAGGCGCTCGATGTTGGCATCGAAGGCACCGGTCAATTGGCGCACGCGGTCTTGCAGGATATCGGGGAAGCGCACCAGCAGCGGCAACGACAGGCCGCTTTTGCGCAACTCATCGACTTGCTCGTACAGGTCGACGGGCGTGCTGTTCGGGCCGTTCGGACGGACTTCTACGCGACCGGCTTCATTGATCGCGAAATACCCGGCCCCCCAATGGCGAATCCCGTAAACACTGCGGCTGTCCGCAACTGTCCATTGGCTGCCATCGTCTTTGCGTGTGCGTCGTACGGACATCGAAGTCCCCTATTAATGAAGGCGAAGGCGCCACCTCTCGCGGAGGCTGGCGCAGTCTAAAGAATGAAAATGACGATTTGCCTGCAAGGGAAGTAGACCCCACTGGCAGGACAGAGTTTAGCCACAGGTTGGGAAGAGGCTTTCAGCCGCCGGACTTCTTGGCCTTGTACCCGAGCTTGATCAGCTCGGCCAACAGCAACTCGACGTGATCGCCCTGAATCTCGATAACCCCGTCTTTCAACGCGCCACCGGTGCCACAGCGCTTTTTCAGCGAGGTGGCCAATTCCTTCAGGGCTTCTTCAGCCAGGGGCACGCCGGTGATAGTGGTCACCGTCTTGCCGCCACGGCCTTTGCTCTCGCGACGCACGCGGGCAATACCGTCGCCTTCGGGGATCAGGGTCTGTTTGCAGGTGCACGAATCCACGGGCTGACGACAGTCCGGGCAGTGTCGACCTGCGTCGGTGGAAAATACCAGGCCACCAAGGGCGGCGAAGGATGCGGCTTTTTTGGCCACCGGCAATCCTCTTGGGAGGATGAAGACTGATCGGCGCCGCACAAGGCGGTGACCGACCGCGAAGCCCCACTCAGGCAGGGGCAGCGCTACCGAACCGTCAAGGCCACCACCATTGTAGGAGCGAGCTTGCTCGCGAAGATCGTCAACGATAACGCGGGCATTCAGCCAGCACGCGGTGTCTTGGCGTTTTTCGCGAGCAAGCTCGCTCCTACAGGGTGAAACAATAGCGGTTCGGGTGAAAAGGCGCGCAGTGTAACGGCAAAAAGCCAAGTTGCTAAGAGCCAAATGGCGCCAATTTATACAACTTTAGCGACGTGAGGCGAGATACCGCCGCAAGCCCTCTTGGGCGTCCGGGCAATAAGACTTTTGCTCGGCCTCTGCAAGCACCGTTTCAATGGATAGAAAACGCGCTTCCATGACCTCTTCAGGCTGCAAACACAGCGGGCCGTCCCATACAGCAGAGTAGGACGTACACCACAGGCGGCTGTCGCCATCTTCAAAGTAAAAATGATCGTGCTCGACCAACTCCACGCCACTCACGCCCAGCTCTTCCGCCAATTCCCGCTGTGCCGACAGGGCATAGCTTTCTCCCGCCGCCACCATCCCACCCGCCGCCGTATCCCAATACCCTGGATACAGCGCCTTGCTCAGCGTGCGCCGGTGCACACACAGCTCGCCTTTGGAATTGAACAGGAAGATAAATGTGCAACGGCCGATCAAGCCGCGCTGGCGCAGGTCGGACCTGACCAGGTGACCGAGCAGGTGGTCCTGCTCGTCGACCCAGCAGATCAGTTCAGCGTCGGAGGCCGCTCGGTGTGCGGCCTCCTTTTGAGTAGCGTCCATCATCAACCCTGGTTGAGGAGCTGACGCAAGTCGATCACTGCAGCGTTTGCCCGGGAAATATAGTTGGCCATCACCAGCGAATGGTTCGCCAGTACGCCGAAGCCACTGCCGTTAAGAATCATAGGACTCCATACCGGTTCTTGCGAGGCCTCCAGCTCACGAATGATCTGGCGCACGCTGACCGTGGCGTTTTTCTTGGCCAGTACGTCGGCAAAATCGACTTCGATGGCACGCAGCAGATGGGACAGGGCCCATGCCTGGCCGCGCGCTTCGTAGAACACGTTGTCGATCTGCATCCATGGGGTTTCCACCACTTCTTCATCGACCTGCGGCACTTCACCCGGCGCCAGCGCCTCGGTTTTCAGCGCAGTGTTCAACTTGACCCGGCCCACGCTGGCGGACAGACGCTGGGACAGCGAGCCCAAACGTGTGGCCACATCGCCCAGCCAGTTGTTGAGGTTGTCGGCACGCGCATAAAACAGCGCGCCGCGCTGGTTCGGGTCAGACAGGCGCGCTTCGTAGCGGCTCAGAGAATTGATGCCTTCCTGGTATTCCGACTCACTGGATGGCAGCACCCAACTCTTGTTATCGAAGTTGAAGCGCGGCTCGGCCTTGGCCAAGTCAGCGTCTTCAGCCGACTGCGACTGGGAGCGGGCGAAGTCTTTACGCAGGGCGCGGGTAAGGTCACGCACCTGCACCAGCACGCCGTATTCCCAGCTCGGCATGTTGTCCATCCACAAGCCCGGCGGGAAACGATCGTTGGAGATGTAGCCGCCTGGCTTGTTCAGCAAGGTGCCGACCACGGTCTTGAGGGTTTCGACGGTGGTGTAACCCACCACCATCTGCTTGCCTTCCTTCTCGGCGGCAAGCTGGGCATTTTGCTGCACCGGAAACAGCGCCGGCTCTTGGCTCCAGTACCAACCCAGGCCACCGGTGACCAGCAGGTACAAGCCGATGATGCTGAGCAACGCCCGGCTCATCAGCAGGTTGCGAAAATAGCTGCGGTTGGCCGACTTGGGCTCAGGGGCGGGGCCTTCGGCACTGCCTTCGCGGTTTTTCCAGTCCAGCATGGCGATATCCTTTCAATCACTTGAGTTCATGCACGTCAATTGTCCGGGTGCGTTCAGACATTCCGACCACAACCCTACCCCATCGTGCCCATCGGTGCGGGGCTTTTACACGAAACTGGCGCACCAGCGCGCTTGGACTATAAAGGATGCACGCGATTTACGCTGCGCGACCCATTGGTCAATAACTGAATGGCAGGCACGCAGACTTAATTGACGTATGACACTCATCTATCAGAAAAGAGGTGCTAGCATAGAGCCATCAGTCGACCTCAGCATGCACCCTCACAGTAGTCAGGATATGACCGAGTCAGAAGACCCCAGCCGCGAGCGTCTCAAGCAGCACTTTGCCCAGCGGGTAATTCATCAGGCACGTCAAATTCTTGAGATCTGGCAGCGCCTGCAACGCAGCGAGTGGTCGAACGCCGACTTTTCCGAACTCAGCGAAGCCAACCTGCGCCTGCAACGCTTCGCCGAACGCTTCGAACAGCCCGAACACACACAACTGGCACGGCATATCAGTCAATCCTTGCAGGCTGTGGACGAGAACCGTGGCCGTCTGAGCAGCCAACTGATCACCGAGCTCAACCGCTTGATGCAACGCCTGTCCCGCACCGGCCTGCGCCAGGGCGATCAGCTTGAGCAAACCTTCCTGCCGCCGATGCGCAAGCCGATCTATGTGATGCTGGCCGACCATGACCGCGCCGAACGCCTGGCCAAGCAGTTGGAGTTCTTCGGCATGGGCGCCCACGCCCTGGACAGCGTCGCCGCCTTTCGCGCGTCCATGGCCGAGCGTTTGCCGTCGGCGATCGTGATGGACGTGGACTTCTGCGGCACCGGCCTGGGCCTGAAGCTCGCGGCAGAGGCCCAGGAGGGCCTGGAGCAAAAGCTGCCGCTGTTGTTTTTCAGCCTGCACGAAACCGACACCCCGACACGCCTGGCCGCCGTACGCGCCGGCGGCGAAGAGTTCCTGACCGGCACCCTGGAGGCCTCAAGCCTGCTGGAAAAGATCGAAGTGCTAACCTGCGCGGCCCAGTACGAACCGTACAAAGTGCTGATCATCGACGACTCGCGGGCCCAGGCGCTGCACACCGAACGCCTGCTCAACAGTGCCGGCATTGTCACCCGCACATTGACCGAACCGATCCAGGCCATGGCCGAGCTGGCGGATTTCCAGCCCGACCTGATCATCCTCGACATGTACATGCCTGCCTGTACCGGCACCGAACTGGCCAAGGTGATTCGCCACAACGACCGCTACGTCAGTGTGCCGATCATTTACCTGTCGGCCGAGGACGACCTGGATAAACAGCTGGATGCGATGAGCGAGGGCGGTGACGATTTCCTCACCAAACCGATCAAGCCGCGTCACCTGATCACCACTGTGCGCAACCGTGCGTCACGTGCGCGCAACTTGAAGGCACGGATGGTGCGCGACAGCCTGACCGGGCTGTACAACCACACGCATATCCTGCAACTGCTCGAAGATTGCAGCTTCCGCGCACGCCGCGAGAACAAGCCGTTGAGCTTTGCCATGCTCGATATCGACCACTTCAAGCGCGTCAATGACAGCCACGGCCACCCCATGGGCGACCGGGTGATCAAGAGCCTGGCACTGTTTCTCAAGCAGCGTTTGCGCAAGACCGATTACATCGGCCGCTACGGCGGTGAAGAGTTCGCCATCGTGATGCCCGACACCGACCTGGAATCGGCCTGCAAGGTGCTGGACGACATTCGTCGGCGCTTTGCAGAAATCCACTACCCCGCCCAACCGCAGGATTTGTGGTGCACCTTCAGCGCCGGCCTGGTGGAGCTGTGCGACGGTTCCGACAGCTTGATGATGGCCGCCCAGGCTGACGAAGCGCTGTACCGCGCCAAGGACGCCGGACGTAATCGCGTGCAAGCCGCTCGCACATCAAAGCAAAGTGCCATCTTTTCACCAGAATCCACCGATTCGGTCATAACGCTGTAATACAAACGCAATAAATTCAGGCGCTTATCTCTTGCCGTCGGTTGAAACCCCGCATGCGCCTGAAGCTGCTGACCAATCTCAATACCCTTCTGCTGGTGGCTGTGTGCCTGGCCCTCGGGGCGACACTGTGGTGGTCGCAACGGGCGCTGGAGCGTCCGTACTTGTTGATGGAGCGCTACCTCGGGTTGTCCCAGGTCTTTCAAAACCAGGCTGCCCGTAACATCGAGGACTACTTAGCCAGCGGCGATGCCCTGCGCCTGAGCAGTGCAACCCAGAGCCTGGAAAGCCTGCAGCTTCAGCTGGGCGAACTGCCGCCCGACTTGGCGCAAAACCTGCGCCCCAGCCTCATGGACCTGGAGACTTTCAGCAAGACCGACCTGTTGGCCGCCGGTAAATTGGCTGGCGACCCGCAAGCCCTGTTGCTGCAAGCCGAGCGTGAACTGGGCGCGAACCTGGAACAATTGAGCCAGTACGCCAGCGGTGTCAATTCCGCGGAGGCTGCGCATTATATGTCGCCATTGCTCGCAGCCTCACAGCACCTGGGCAAACTGTCCCTGGCCCGCGACAAGCTAGTCAGCAGCGGGCGCGCCGAGTTGGCCGCGGATGTCGAGCGGGAAGTGACCAACCTGCGCACTCAGGCCGACCTGCTTGCGCAGCTGCCCTTATTGGGAATAAAGGCCAGCGCTGAATCCCACACCGATGATTTTTCCGCGTTGATGGGCCTGGAAAATACCGAAAAAACCGAAGCCCAGGACACCGGCGTCGACCTCAAGCGCGAACTCAACAGCCTGTTGACTCGCTACCCCGCCGAACTCCAACGCACCCGTGAACAGATCCAGCAACGCGCCGATCTCGCCGCCAGCACCCACCTTAAAATCACCAACGTACAACAGGCCATCGCCGGCCTGGAACCCGTGGTGCGCGCGCAACACGCGAAGATTCAGGGTGAAGTGCGTGTGATGCAGGGGGTGATGATTGGTCTGATCCTGCTGATCGCATTGCTGATCGATACCCTGCAACGCCGCCTGGCGCGCGTGCTGACCAACCTGGCACCCGCCTTGTCGACCTGGGCCGAAGGCGACTTCAGCCAACCGATTGCCCTGGGCAAGACCAACCGTGAACTGCACGATATCGAGGCCTCCCTTAACCGCCTGCGCGCCTACCTGGTGGATCTGGTCGGCACCATCCGTGGCAATGCCGAAGAAGTGGCAGGCAGCAGCCGCGCACTGGCCGAACTGAGCAGCGGCCTGCACGACGGAGCCGAGCGCCAGGCCGGCGACACCGCGCAAATCCGTGATTCCCTGGGCGAGCTGGAAGCCACCATCCAGCAAGTCGCCGGGGATGCCAGCCAGGCCGCCGGGGCCAGTCGCAGTGCAGGCCAAGCCGTGGAGCAAGGCCAGCGCGTTATCGGCCTGAGCCTCACCGGGCTGCATGCGCTGGTAGGCGAAGTGCAGCAAAACGCGCAGATGATCGAGAAACTTGCCGAAGAGTCCGCCACCATCGGCGGCGTGCTCACGGTGATTCGCTCGATTGCCGACCAGACCAACCTGCTGGCGCTCAACGCCGCTATCGAAGCCGCCCGCGCCGGTGAAGCCGGACGTGGTTTCGCCGTGGTAGCCGACGAAGTGCGCTCCCTGGCCCAGCGTACTGCCGGCGCCACCGCCGAAATCCAGGGCCTGATCGCCGGCCTGCAAAGCGCCGCGCACCAGTCGGTAGAAGGCATGCGCGCCCAGGTCGAACACGCCGAAGCCACCGCCCAGCAGGCCCAGGCGGCGGATGGCGCGCTGGATGAAATCGTCGGGGCGATCCAGACCATCTCGGATACCGCCGTACGCATTGCCGATGTGACCGCGCAGCAGAGTGGCGCCGTGAGCGAGATACGCGACAACAGTGAGCGGATTCATCAATTGGGTGAGGATAATTTGCTGCGCATTGGCCAGGGCCGTAGCCAGGGCGAGCACCTGCTGGTACTGGGTGGGCAACTGACTACCGCCGTGCAAGCCTTCCGCGTCTAACCCGATCCGGCCCTCTATGAAGACCGCAATGTGGCTGATCGTTCCCACGCTCCGCGTGGGAATGTCGCCCCAGACGCTCCGCGTCCCGCTTTAAAGCCGTGACGCAGAGCGTCACTGGATGCGTGCCCACGCGGAGCGTGGGCGCGATCAGCTCCCACACTGACCAAATGCCGTCTCCCAGTCACAAATTTTGCGCAATCCTCGCTAATCGTGCCGGCTACTGCATAGAACTGGACAGTCACAAAGGCTTTGCGGCATAGTCGCCGGGTTCTGACGCACCCACACCAATAACAAGGAACAGCCAATGGCGACCTTACTGGTTCTTCACGGACCCAACCTGAACCTGCTTGGCACCCGCGAACCGGGCGTCTACGGGGCAGTGACCCTGGACCAGATCAACCTCGAACTGGAAAAGCGGGCCCGTGAAGCCGGCCACCATTTGCTCTACCTGCAAAGCAATGCCGAGTATGAATTGATTGATCGCATCCATGCCGCGCGCGGCGAAGGCGTGGACTTTATTCTGATCAATCCCGCCGCTTTTACGCACACAAGCGTTGCATTACGTGACGCGCTGCTGGCGGTGAGCATCCCATTCATCGAAGTGCATTTATCGAACGTGCACAAACGCGAAGCTTTCCGCCATCACTCTTACTTCTCCGACGTAGCGGTAGGAGTGATCTGCGGCCTTGGCGCCAGCGGTTACCGACTGGCCCTGGAGGCCGCCCTGGAACACATTGAAGAACAGGCTAAACGCCCCTGACCGACCCTTGGGAGTTGATGATTCATGGATATCCGTAAAGTTAAGAAACTGATCGAACTGCTGGAAGAATCCGGTATCGACGAGCTGGAAATCAAGGAAGGCGAAGAGTCCGTACGGATCAGCCGTCACAGCAAGACCCCGGCCCAACAGTTCTACGCGCCACAGATGCAAGCACCGGCTCCAGCCGCCGCAGCTCCGGCTGCCGCACCTGCCGCCGCCGCTGCACCTGCCGCCCCAGCCGCTCCTGCGCTGAACGGCTTCGTGGTCAAGTCGCCAATGGTCGGTACTTTCTACCGCACCCCGGCACCGACCTCGCCAGCCTTCGTTGAAGTGGGCAAGGCCGTGAAAGTGGGCGACACCATCTGCATCGTTGAAGCGATGAAAATGATGAACCACATCACCGCGGAAAAAGCCGGCGTCATTGAATCCATCCTGGTAGAAAACGGTCAGCCGGTTGAGTACGACCAGCCGCTGTTCACCATCGTTTGAACCGCGGAGCGCCTTCGATGTTGAAACCTGCGAAGAAACTGCAAAAAGTCCTGATCGCCAACCGCGGCGAGATCGCGCTGCGTATCCTGCGCGCCTGTAAGGAAGAGGGCATCAAGACCGTCGCTGTTTACTCGACGGCCGATACCGAATTGATGCACGTGAAACTGGCGGACGAAAGCATCTGCATCGGCCCGCCACTGGCCACGAACTCGTACCTGAAAGTCTCGAATATCATCGCCGCGGCAGAAGTGACCGGCGCCGATGGCATCCACCCTGGTTACGGCTTCCTCGCGGAAAACGCCGATTTTGCCGAACAGGTGGAAAAATCCGGGTTTGCCTTCATCGGCCCGAAAGCCGAAACCATTCGCCTGATGGGCGACAAGGTCTCGGCCAAGGACGCCATGATCGCGGCCGGTGTGCCCACCGTTCCAGGCTCCGACGGCCCACTGCCTGAAGACGAGGAAACCGCTCTGCGCATTGGTCGCGAAGTCGGCTACCCGGTGATCATCAAGGCCGCCGGTGGCGGTGGTGGTCGCGGCATGCGCGTGGTGCACAAGGAAGAAGACCTGATCGAAGCCGCCAAGCAGACCCGCTCCGAAGCGGGCGCCTGGTTCGGCAACCCGATGGTCTACCTGGAGAAGTACCTGACCAACCCACGCCACGTGGAGGTCCAGGTACTGTCCGACGGCCAGGGCCACGCCATCCACCTGGGTGATCGCGATTGCTCGCTGCAACGTCGCCACCAGAAGGTACTGGAAGAAGCCCCGGCACCGGGCCTGGACGAGAAAGCCCGCCAGGAAGTACTGGCGCGTTGCGTCAAGGCGTGCATCGACATCAACTACCGTGGCGCCGGTACCTTCGAGTTCCTCTACGAAAACGGCCGCTTCTACTTCATCGAGATGAACACTCGTGTGCAGGTAGAGCACCCGGTATCGGAGATGGTCACCGGTATCGACATCGTCAAGGAAATGCTGAGCATCGCAGCCGGTAACGTGCTGTCCTTCACCCAGGACGACGTGAAGATGCACGGCCACTCCCTGGAGTGCCGCATCAACGCCGAAGACCCGAAAACCTTTATCCCAAGCCCTGGCCTGGTCAAGCATTTCCACGCGCCCGGCGGCAACGGCGTACGTGTGGATTCGCACCTGTACAGCGGCTACAAGGTTCCGTCCAACTACGACTCGCTGATCGGCAAGCTGATCACCTGGGGCGCCACTCGCGACGAGGCCATGGCCCGTATGCGCAACGCCCTGGACGAAATCGTGGTCGACGGCATCAAGACCAACATCCCGCTGCATCGGGATCTGGTTCGTGATGAAGGCTTCTGCGAAGGTGGTGTGAACATTCACTACCTGGAACACAAGCTGGCCAACCAGTAAGTGCTCCACCCAACAAAACCGCCTTCGGGCGGTTTTGTTGTTTATGGGCCACCGACCCCTGATCGTTCCCACGCTCGGCGTGGGAACGCCTCTTGTGGCGCTCCGCGCCACGCCTTAACAACGGGACGCGGAGCGTCCGAGGCGGCATTCCCACGCCGAGCGCGGGAACGATCGTCGGCGCAGTCGTCTTCTGGCTTGCTCTCGCGTAAACTTGCGCGCTTTCGCGGCCTGCCCGCCGCACATTCATTTTTTTCAAAGGTGCCCGCCATGCCTTGGCTGCAAGTCCGTCTCGCCATCAGCCCAGAACAAGCCGAAACCTACGAAGACGCGTTCCTCGAAGTGGGCGCCGTGTCGGTGACCTTCATGGACGCCGAAGACCAGCCGATTTTCGAGCCGGAACTCAACACCACGCCGCTGTGGTCCCACACCCACTTGCTGGCCCTGTTCGAGGACGGCACCGACGCCGCCGCCGTGCTGGCCCATATGGAACTGCTCACCGGCGGCCCGCTGCCCGAGCATCACAGCGAAGTCATCGAAGACCAGGACTGGGAACGCAGCTGGATGGACAACTTCCAGCCCATGCGTTTCGGCCAGCGCCTGTGGATCGTGCCAAGCTGGCACGCCGCGCCCGAGCCAGACGCCGTCAACCTGCTGCTGGACCCGGGTCTTGCGTTCGGTACCGGCACGCACCCGACCACCGCCCTGTGCCTGGAATGGCTGGACGGCCAGGACCTGACCGATAGCAACGTGCTGGACTTCGGTTGCGGCTCGGGGATCCTGGCCATCGCCGCCCTGCTGTTGGGTGCCAAGGAGGCCGTGGGCACCGATATCGACGTGCAGGCCCTGGAAGCCTCCCGCGATAACGCCGGGCGCAACAACATTGCCGAAGGCAAATTCCCACTCTACCTGCCTGAGGACCTGCCCCAGGTTCAGGCCGATGTGCTGGTGGCCAATATCCTCGCCGGGCCACTGGTGTCGCTGGCGCCGCAACTGTCGAGCCTGGTCAAGCCGGGCGGGCGCCTGGCGCTGTCGGGCATCCTCGCCGAGCAAGGTGAAGACGTGGCTGCGGCCTACGCCAAAGACTTCGAGCTGGACCCGATCGCCAACCGTGATGGCTGGGTACGCATCAGCGGTCGTCGGCGCTAGAATGAGCGCTTGCCTGAATCGGATGGCCGCATGACCGACAGTTTCGTCACCCAGTGCCCACATTGCCAATCGCGCTTTCGCGTCAACCACGCTCAGTTGAGCGTGGCCCGCGGCGTGGTGCGTTGCGGCTCGTGCCTGCAAGTGTTCAACGCCGCCCGCCAGTTGCTGGAGCAACGGGCCCAGGCGTCTGCGCCGGAACCTGAAGCGCCGACACCCCCCGAACCGATTGGCGAAGCACCTCCCGAGCCACCACGGGCCATCAGCCAGAAACAGTGGACGGCCGAAGAGCTGGACCTGGATAACCTGGACAAGGAACTGGCCAAGCTGGAACGTCGCGAGATCCAACATACCCAGGCCTTGGGTGCGGAACGTCGCCAGCCAGGTGCCGACCGTCGGCAAAAGGAAGAGTCCTTCAGCGCCAGCCGCGATACGGTCAAGGCCGAGGAAGAAAAGTGGGCGGCCAGCCTGTTCAGTGAGCCACCCCAAGAGCGCGCCCAGGCACCAGAAGAAGAGCCCGAGCCGGTTAAGGCACCTGCGTCCAAACAGCGCACCGAACCGTCCATGTCGGCCCACGTCGACGAACTCGATGACGCACCAGCTCTGCACGCCACTACCGTGGATGACGACCTCGACCCGCCGCTGATACCCACCCGCGACGAGCACGATGAACCTGAACCCGAAGACCGCGCACAGCCGCGCCGCAAGCGCGCGCGAACGGAGGCTGGTGTACACGACGAGTTACTCCAGGACCTGGAAGACGACCCCCTGCACCTGTATGCGCAGAAGCGTCCGTCAAGCTGGGGTCGCCGTCTGGTCTGGATATTGTTGGTGGTACTCGCCGCTGCCGGTCTGGCCGGCCAGTACATCGCCTACCAATTCGACGACCTGGCCCGCCAGGACGCCTACCGTCCCTGGTTCCAGGCGTTATGCCCGAAACTGGGGTGCACCGTGCCATCGCGGGTCGACATTACTCACATAAAGAGCAGCAATCTGGTGGTGCGCAGCCACCCCGAATTCGCCGGGGCGCTGGTGGTCGATGCCATCATCTATAACCGTGCGACCTTCTCCCAGCCCTTCCCGCTGCTGGAGTTGCGCTTTGCGGGCTTGAACGGCAGCCTGATTGCCAGTCGTCGCTTCAAGCCCGCCGAATACCTCAGCGGCGAGTTGGCTGGCGTCAGCGAAATGCCCTCGCAGACGCCTATCCACATCTCCCTGGACATTCTTGATCCGGGCAATAGAGCCGTGAACTACAGCCTGAGCTTCCACTCGCCCGAGTAAAACGGCGTGCCCACCGAGGTTTGACGGCGGATTATTGACTTGACCGCCGTCAACCAAACCGATGGCGATAAAAAAGTAACTGTTCAGATTTTATCCAATTCAGCCTTTAACCAGTCATCGAGAGCGGGTATCATGCCAACCCTTTTTCGAACTCTAATGATCCGGCCCCACAACAGGGAAGTCCTATGTCGGCGGTACGCATCGGCCCATACACATTGCAAAACGGCTTGATCCTCGCCCCGATGGCGGGTGTCACCGACCAGCCCTTTCGTCAGCTGTGCAAGCGTCTGGGCGCGGGTCTAGTAGTCTCTGAAATGGTTACCAGCGACATGAGTCTGTGGAACACCCGCAAGTCGCGGATGCGCATGATCCACGAAGGTGATCCCGAGCCACGCTCGGTGCAGATCGCCGGGGGCGATGCGCAGATGCTGGCGGATGCCGCACGGGCCAATGTGGAGCTGGGTGCACAGATCATCGACATCAACATGGGCTGCCCGGCCAAGAAGGTTTGCAACAAGGCCGCCGGTTCCGCACTGTTGAAAGATGAGCAGTTGGTCGCCGAGATCCTGCAGGCCGTTGTTGGCGCAGTGGATGTACCGGTGACCCTTAAGATTCGTACCGGTTGGGACCGGGACAACAAGAATGGCCTGACGGTGGCGAAGATCGCTGAACAGGCAGGCATTACAGCGCTGGCGGTGCATGGCCGTACCCGCGCCGACCTTTATACCGGTGAAGCCGAGTACGACACCATTGCCGCGATCAAGCAGGCCGTGTCGATGCCCGTCTTTGCCAATGGCGACATCGACAGTGCCGAGAAAGCCCGGCGCGTGCTGCACGCGACCGGTGCCGATGGCTTGTTGATTGGCCGGGCCGCCCAGGGGCGGCCGTGGATTTTTCGTGAAATCGAGCATTTCCTGCGTACTGGTGAAGTCTTGCCGGCACCAGAGTTGGTCGAGGTGGAACGTATTCTGCTAGAGCATCTGACCGCCCTGCACGCCTTCTATGGGGACGTGATGGGAGTACGCATTGCTCGCAAGCATGTCGGCTGGTATCTCGCCACCTTGCCGGGCGCCAAGGAATTCCGCGCTCAGTTCAATCGTTTGGATGAAACGCAGGCACAGGTCGCCACCGTTCGTGAGTTCTTCGCCGGACGCGACAAGAGCCTGGGAACAGGGGATGGAGAAGGGGTGGCCGCATGACGATGATGACCGAGACTTTAGTGAGTGGAACAACACCCGTGAGCGACAACGTCAATTTGAAACAGCACCTCAACACGCCCAGCGAAGAAGGCCAGACCCTTCGCGGGAGTGTCGAGAAGGCGCTGCACAATTATTTCGCCCACCTTGAGGGCGCTTCCGTCACGGATGTGTACAACCTGGTGCTCTCCGAAGTCGAGGCGCCCTTGCTCGAAAGCGTGATGAACTACGTCAAGGGCAACCAGACCAAAGCCAGTGAGCTGCTGGGCCTCAACCGTGGCACCTTGCGCAAAAAGCTCAAGCAGTACGATTTGCTGTAAGCATTCAATCAAACCAGAAAGGCGCCCGCGTAAAACCGGTCGCCTTTTTTGCTGACTTCCTTTGCTTTTGATGGAAATTGAGATGACCGACCAGACCACCCGCCTGCCGATCCGCCGTGCCTTGATCAGTGTTTCCGACAAGACCGGGATCCTTGAATTTGCCCGGGAGCTGGAAGCCCTGGGTGTGGAAATCCTCTCCACGGGCGGGACCTTCAAACTGCTGCAGGACAACGGCGTGGCCGCAGTAGAAGTCGCGGACTACACCGGTTTCGCAGAAATGATGGACGGTCGCGTCAAGACCCTGCACCCGAAAATCCACGGCGGCATCCTCGGCCGTCGCGGCATCGACGACGCCATCATGACCGAGCACGGCATCAAGCCGATCGACCTGGTGGCCGTTAACCTCTACCCGTTCGAAGCCACCATCAACAAGCCAGGCTGCGACCTGCCGACCGCCATCGAAAACATCGATATCGGCGGCCCGACCATGGTGCGCTCGGCGGCCAAGAACCATAAGGACGTGGCCATCGTGGTCAATGCCGGCGACTACGCCAACGTCCTGGAAAACCTCAAGGCCGGTGGCCTGACCTACGCCCAGCGCTTCGACCTGATGCTCAAGGCGTTCGAACACACCGCCGCCTATGACGGCATGATCGCCAACTACATGGGCACCGTGAACCAAGCGGCTGACACCCTGAGCACAGAAGGTCGCAGCCAGTTCCCGCGCACCTTCAACAGCCAGTTCATCAAGGCCCAGGAAATGCGCTACGGCGAGAACCCGCACCAGAGTGCGGCGTTCTACGTGGAAGCCAAGCCGGCCGAAGTGGGCATCGCCACCGCCACTCAACTGCAAGGCAAAGAACTCTCCTACAACAACGTGGCCGACACTGACGCCGCGCTGGAATGCGTAAAGAGCTTCGTCAAGCCGGCCTGCGTGATCGTCAAGCACGCCAACCCGTGCGGCGTGGCAGTCAGCCCGGACGCTGAAGGCGGTATCCGCCAGGCGTACGAACTGGCCTACGCCACCGACACCGAATCCGCATTCGGCGGCATCATTGCCTTCAACCGCGAACTGGATGCCGAGACCGCCAAGGCCATCGTCGAGCGTCAGTTCGTCGAAGTGATCATCGCCCCAAGCGTCAGCGAAGAAGCCCGCGCCATCGTCGCCGCCAAAACCAACGTGCGCCTGCTGGCCTGTGGCGAGTGGTCGGCAGACCGCGCCGCGGCCTGGGACTACAAGCGCGTCAATGGCGGCCTGCTGGTACAGAGCCGCGACATCGGCATGATCGGCAGCGATGACCTGAAAGTCGTGACCAAGCGCGCGCCGACCGAGCAAGAGATCAACGACCTGATCTTCGCCTGGAAAGTGGCCAAATACGTCAAGTCCAACGCCATCGTCTACGCCAAGAACCGCCAGACCATCGGTGTCGGCGCTGGCCAGATGAGCCGCGTGAACTCGGCACGTATCGCCGCGATCAAGGCTGAACATGCCGGTTTGCAGGTGGTGGGTTCGGTGATGGCTTCCGATGCGTTCTTCCCGTTCCGTGACGGCCTGGACAACGCCGCGAAAGCTGGCGTGACCGCCGTGATCCAACCGGGCGGTTCGATGCGTGATGCAGAAGTCATCGCCGCCGCTGATGAAGCTGGCATTGCGATGGTCTTCACCGGCATGCGCCACTTCCGCCACTGATTGATCGTTCCCACGCTCTGCGTGGGAATGCAGTCCGGGACGCTCTGCGTTCCAAAGCGTGACGCAGAGCGTCACAAGTAGCATTACCACGCAGAGCGTGGGAACGATCAAGTTAACGAGGTTTTTGAAATGAATGTTTTGATCATTGGCAGCGGTGGCCGTGAACACGCCCTGGCCTGGAAAGTAGCCCAGGACCCACGCGTGCAGAAAGTCTTCGTTGCTCCTGGCAACGCCGGCACCGCCATCGAAGCCAAGTGTGAAAACGTCGCCATCGACGTGCTGGCCCTGGAGCAGTTGGCAGATTTTGCCGAGAAGAATGTTTCCCTGACCATCGTCGGCCCGGAAGTGCCACTGGTAGCAGGCGTCGTCGATCTGTTCCGCAGCCGTGGCCTGGATTGCTTTGGCCCTACCGCTGGCGCCGCCCAACTGGAAGGCTCGAAAGCCTTTACCAAGGACTTCCTGGCTCGCCACAAGATCCCGACGGCCGACTACCAGAACTTCACCGAGATCGAACCGGCCCTGGCTTACCTGCGTGAGAAAGGCGCACCGATCGTGATCAAGGCCGATGGCCTGGCTGCCGGCAAAGGCGTGATCGTCGCCATGACCCTGCAGGAAGCCGAAGACGCCGTGCGCGACATGCTCGCCGGCAATGCCTTTGGTGACGCCGGTTCACGCGTAGTCATCGAGGAGTTCCTCGACGGCGAGGAAGCCAGCTTTATCGTGATGGTCGACGGCAAGAACGTATTGCCGATGGCCACCAGCCAGGACCACAAGCGCGTCGGCAACGGCGACAGTGGCCCGAACACCGGCGGCATGGGTGCCTACTCCCCGGCGCCCGTTGTCACCGCCGACGTCCACCAGCGCGTCATGGACCTGGTGATCTGGCCAACCGTGCGCGGCATGGCGGATGAAGGCAACGTGTACACCGGTTTCCTCTATGCCGGCCTGATGATCGACAAAGCCGGTAACCCCAAAGTCATCGAGTTCAACTGCCGCTTCGGCGATCCGGAAACCCAACCGGTGATGCTGCGCCTGCAATCGAGCCTGGTGCTGCTGGTGGAAGCCGCCCTCGCCCAGGCCCTGGACAAGGTCGAAGCGCAGTGGGACCCACGACCTAGCGTTGGGATTGTGCTGGCGGCCGGTGGCTACCCCGCCGACTACGCCAAGGGCGATGCGATCGAAGGCCTCGACGCCGCCGCTGCGCTGGAAGGCAAGGTGTTCCATGCAGGCACCGCGCTCAAGGACGGCAAAGTTGTAACCGCCGGTGGCCGCGTGTTGTGCGCCACCGCGATGGGTGCCAGTGTCGATGCCGCGCAACAACAGGCATACAAACTGGCGGCGAAAATCGACTGGAAGGGCTGCTTCTACCGCACCGACATTGGCTACCGTGCCATTGCCCGCGAACGCGGTGAGAACAACTGAGCAGCTACACTTGCAGTAGCTATCCGTTCGGTTAGGTAAGGGCCTTTGGCCCTTGCCGTACCCTGTTGCCCCGCGCATAGTTAACCCGTGCATCCACCTACCGAAGGGATTTCGCCGTGCGCTGGCTCAGGATCGCCATAGGTTTCACAATCAGTCTGCTGACCCTGCTCTGCTTGCTACCGGCCCAGGCCGCTGCGCAAGGCAGTGGCTGGGCAGTATTGCTTGATGAACAGGCCGACCTGCAACTGAGCGATATCCGTTCCGCCCGCTATACCAATCAATTCAGCCCCATCGAACTGGACCGGATCACCGCCGCGCAGCCGGACGGTGCGTTGTGGGTGCGTTTCAGGTTGCAGCCCGGCAAGCACGAACAAGTGCTGCGGGTGTTCGCCCCGGACCTCTCCAGCCTGAGCCTGTATGTGCTGGACGGCGACACCCTGGTGGAGCAACAAACCACCGGCACACGCCAACCCCAGGCTGAGCGCTCGTTGCCCAGCAGTGACTTCATGCTGCCGATGCCTCAGAGCCAACGGCCACTGGAGGTATACCTGCGCCTGGTCTCGGAACACGAGCTGCGCCCTTACATCACCCTGGAACCAGCGGTGCTGGCCGCCGCCAACCAGAACCAGACGCTGATCTACGGCCTGCTGTTCGGCGTGCTGTCGATGCTGATCCTGCACAACCTCACGCGCTTCGCCTACCACCGCTCGCGCAGCAGCCTGTGGCTGGCCGCGTGCGAGTTCCTGTTGATGCTCAGCCTGGCGCTGTTGCTCAACCTGGTGGGGCCATGGCTGCCGAACTGGCACGCAATCCAGACCCCCGGTGCCTACCTGGCCCTGCTGCTGACCGCACCCTGTGGGCTGATGTTCGCCTACCGCTTCTTCATGCCCCTGGGCCCGCACCCGCTGAACAAAGTGTTGATGGCCGACATCCTGCTGATCATCCTGTGCGGCCTGCTCCTGTTGTTCGTCAACACCTTGCCGCTGAACATCATCACCTATGCCCTGGTCGCGCTGGCGGGCCTGAGCATGCTGTTTGTCTCGGCCTATCACTGGCAAAAAGGCTACCGCCCGGCGCGCTTGTTCGTGGCGGCCATGGTGGTATTCAACATCGGCACGCTGATCATTCTGCCCGCACTGCTCGGCCTTACCCTGGTGGCGCCACAGGGGCTGATCGTCACCCTGTTGAGCTTTATCTGCCTCAGTGGCCTGCTGATGAGCCTGGCCCTCGGCGAGCGCCAGCGCGCCATTGTCGAAACCCGTTTCAGCCTGAGCCGCGACCTGGCGGCCAGCAATGCCGAAATCGCCGCCAAAGCCGAGTTCCTGGCGAAGATCAGCCACGAAATCCGCACGCCCATGAACGGTGTGCTGGGCATGACCGAGTTGCTGCTGGGCACGCCGTTGTCGGTGAAGCAACGCGACTATGTGCAGACCATCCACAGCGCCGGTAATGAGTTGCTCACCCTGATCAACGAGATTCTCGACATTTCCAAGCTCGAATCCGGGCAGATCGAACTCGATGATGTGCAGTTCGATCTCAATGCATTGATCGACGACTGCCTGAGCATCTTCCGCGCCAAGGCCGAGCAACAGAATGTCGAGCTGATCAGCTTCATCCAACCCCAGGTACCACGAGTGATCAGCGGTGACCCGACGCGACTGCGCCAGGCTTTACTGAGCCTTCTGGAAAACGCCCTGCACAAAACCGATGAAGGCGAAGTGCTGATCGTTGTCGCCCTGGATGAGCGCAGCACCAAGCCACGCCTGCGCATTGCCGTGCAAGACAGCGGCGTGCCCATGGAAGCTGCCGAACGCGACGCCCTGCTGCACAGCGAACTGCACAGCAAGAACTTCCTTTCGGCGACGCGCTTGAGCGGCCACTTGGGCTTGGTCATCGCACGCCAGCTGATCTTGTTGATGAACGGCGAGTTCGGCGTCAAGAGTGGGAGCCACCAGGGCAGTACCCTGTGGCTGACCCTGCCGCTGGACCCGGAACGCCTGGAACACCCGACCAGCGACCTCGACGGCCCGCTCAAGGACGCCCGCGTGCTGGTGGTGGACGACAACGACACCTGCCGCAAAGTCCTGGTGCAACAATGCACGGCCTGGGGCCTGAACGTCAGCGCCGTGCCTTCGGGCAAGGAGGCCCTGGCGCTGCTGCGCACCAAGGCGCACCTGCGTGATTATTTCGACGTGGTACTGCTGGACCAGAACATGCCCGGCATGACCGGCATGCAACTGGCGGCGAAAATCAAGGAAGACCCGAGCCTGAACCACGACATCCTGCTGATCATGCTCACCGGAATCAGCAATGCACCGAGCAAGATCATTGCGCGCAACTGCGGGATCAAGCGCATCCTCGCCAAACCGGTGGCTGGCTATACCCTCAAGACCACCCTGGCTGATGAACTGGCCCAGCGCAGCAAAGGCGCACCCGTGGCACGCCCGGCCCCCAGCGCACCGGCAGCCATGACCGTGCCCAGCGATTTCCGCATCCTGGTAGCCGAAGACAACAGCATTTCCACCAAAGTGATTCGCGGCATGCTCGGCAAGCTCAATCTCGACCCGGACACCGCCAGCAACGGCGAAGAAGCGCTGCAAGCGATGAAAGCCCAGCGCTATGACCTGGTATTGATGGACTGCGAAATGCCGATTCTCGATGGCTTCTCCGCCACACAGCAACTGCGGGCATGGGAAGTCAGCCACCAACGCGTGCGCACGCCAGTGGTGGCGCTCACCGCGCATATCCTGTCGGAACACAAAGAACGCGCACGCCAGGCAGGCATGGACGGGCATATGGCCAAGCCGGTGGAACTGTCGCAGCTGCGCGAGCTGGTGGACTACTGGGTCGCGCAGCGCCAACAGCGCCCTGAGCACAGCACCCTTTCCTGATGATCGTTCCCACGCGTGGGAATGCCGCCCGGGACGCTCCGCGTCCTGCTTGAACGCGACGCAGAGCGTCACTGGATGCATTCCCACGCAGAGCGTGGGAACGATCACACCCACCACTATCGCAGGCAAGCCAGCTCTCACATTTGATCCGTGTCGGATAGACTCCTCCACACTTTCCCCGCCCGCGAGCCGCCCCCATGCTCCATGTGTTATTCAGCGTTTACCTGAAGATACTGGTGCTCTACAGCCCGTGATGATCGTTCCCACGCTCCGCGTGGGAATGCCGCCCGGGACGCTCCGCGTCCTGCTTGAACGCGACGCAGGGCGTCACTGGATGTATTCCCACGCAGAGCGTGGGAACGATCACACCCACCGCTATCGCAGGCAAGCCAGCTCCCACATTTGATCTGTGTCGGATAGACTCCTCCACACTTTCCCCGCCCGCGAGCCGCCCCCATGCTCCATGTGTTATTCAGCGTTTACCTGAAGATGCTGGTGCTCTACAGCCCGTTCTTTGTGCTGTCCTGCTTTATCAGCCTGACCCGTGGCTACTCCAGCAAGGAGCGTCGGCGCCTGGCGTGGAAAGTTGCACTGGCCACCCTGGTATCGAGCGTGCTGCTCTACCTGTTTGGCCGGGTGATTTTCAGTGTGTTCGGCATTACCGTCGACGCGTTCCGTATCGGCGCCGGCAGTGTGTTGTTTATCTCCGCCCTGGGCATGGCCCAGGGCAAGTCGGCGGTGCAGACCGACAACGTGCAGCAGGACGTGACCATCGTGCCGCTGACCATCCCTCTCACCGTCGGCCCCGGCACCATCGGCGCCTTGCTGGTGATGGGCGTCAGCCAACCACACTGGGACGACAAGCTTACCGCCATCCTCAGTATTGCCCTGGCCAGCCTGACGGTAGGCGTGGTGCTGTACCTGTCCAACCGTATCGAACGCATTCTCGGCGACCAGGGCTTGCAGATTGTCAGCCGGTTGATGGGCCTGTTCGTCTGCGCCCTGGCCGCGCAAATCATTTTTACCGGGGTACGCGGCTACCTGGTGCCCTAGATCCGGTATTTGGCGATAGCCATTTCCACTTTGTCACCGGCGCTTTCGCGCATCAGTTGGATGGTTTTCTCGTTGACCATAGAGGTATTGAGCACCAGGCAAGTCTGCCCGCTGAACGCCTCGAACGAGGAGCTATCCCACTCCAGGAAGGGCAGGCCCACCTGTTTATCCACACCATGGGTGCTGTAGGTCACCAGCACCATGATCAACTCGCCGTCTGTTTCAGCGCAGGAGGCCAGGCCGAAATCGCCGCCCTCATGCACCGCGCAATTGCGCTTGAACAGCTCGAAAGACGCTGGCTGACGCTTCAATGCATCCAGCGCATCGGCGGCCAGCTTGGGCAAGGCGCTAAGCAGTGGCCCGAACAGCGCCGTCGACGTCAGCATCGAGGCGATGATATTCAGCGCCGCCAGTTGCACCGTCAGGCCCTTGCCCGCACGCGAGACCCGTTCAAAGCGACTGCGCAGCGGCAGCCACCCCAGGCTGACCATTACCTTGATAAATTCCTCGTACCACGCCTCGCTGCCCCGCTGGACGTTCAGCACATCGCTCACATAACTGCTGGCCAGCAGATAGCTTTTGCGTACGTATTCGCGGTTCAACGCCGACAAGCCTTCGGCAAATGAAATCACCCCGTTGTTGACCACGGCCGCATTGCAATCATCGTCGTGATCCAGCGCGCAAGCGGCCTGACTGGCAGGTGCGCCCGGCAATTTGTAGGCGGCAATCAACTTGCGCCTTTTTTTACTGTTGATCCTTCTGTGACGTCGCTCCATTTTCTGTTCTCCACAAGCACCCCACATGGGGCTTGCTTCCACCCTAGTCCAGGGAGCAGCGGGGTTTCCATGCGATAAACATCCCTTGGACTGCCCCGCCCAAAACCAGCGTCCAGCAATGACAAGGCGCGGCGGGCAGGCGTGCGGTTTTCATCGCATAAAAAAGAAAAAGCCCCGAACAACGCCAGGGGAATCCCTGGGTTATTCGGAGCTTTCCGGCAGCCAACCGGGCTGTTTTCAGGAGTTGGGTTTGTCGCCATACCAACGTGGTGTGTACACCCACTCGCCGCCACCCGCGCGCGGGAACACACAGGTGGTGGATGAACCGATCAGCACCATGGTGCGCATGTCCACCTGCTCGGGCGTCAGTTGCCCCAAGGTAGTGACGCTTAGCGTCTGGCCTGGACGACCGATGTCACGGCCCAGCACCACCGGCGTCTGCGGCGTGCGATGCAGCGCGACGATCTCCAGGGCGCGTCCCAGTTGCCAAGGCCGCGACCTGGAGATCGGGTTGTAGAACGCCAAGGCCAGGTCGGCCTGGGAAGCCAGGTCCAGGCGTTTTTCGATGATCGCCCAGGGCTTGAGATTATCCGACAGCGACATCACACAGAAATCATGCCCCAGCGGCGCGCCCGCCTGGGCAGCGGTGGCCAGCGAAGCGGAAACCCCCGGCAGGATTTCCAGGTCGACCTGATGCCAGGCCGGCTCGCTGGACTCGTGCAGCGCCTCGATCACCGCTGCGGCCATGGCGAATACACCTGGGTCACCAGAGGACACCACCACCACCGAGCGGCCTTGCGCGGCTAGCTCGAAGGCGTGGCGGGCGCGCTGCATTTCTTCGCGGTTGTCAGTGCAGTGTTGCACTTGGTCGTCCCGGAACGGCCCGGCCATGCGCACGTAGGTTTCATACCCCAGCACATCGGTGCAACGCGCCAGTTCCGCCTTCACCGCCGGCACCATCAATTCAGCAGCGCCGGGGCCCAGGCCAATCACCGCCAGACGCCCGCGGGGGCGCCCAACCTGTGACAGATCCAAGGGCTGCTCGGCCACGGTGATACTGATGTCCGCAACGGGTTCCAGTACGGCAAAACGCAGCGGTACACCCAAGGCCGACGCGGCTTCATGCAAGGACGCGTCAGCCATCTGCAGGTCGCTGGCCAGCAGGCAGGCCAGGGATTGCACGGCCACGCCAGCCTCCTGCAACGCCGAGCGCACACGCTCGGCCAACTGCGCACCCGGCCGGCAGGTGGCGTAGACATTCTGCGGGTAAATCAGCAACTCGTTGGCTGCCGGTGTGCGCTCGGCACTGCCCACATGAATCGCCAGGCGCGCCTGTTGATCCTGAGGCAGGTTAGCGTCCTCCAGCCATGGCGCCGCGCCTTCAATGCGCACGCTTTCGCCGGCCAGAAGGTCGCAGACAAAGCGTTTGCCCAGCTCGATGTCGGCCAGTTGATAGCCCGCCGGCGGGTTGAGCAGGCAGGTGCCAAAACGCAACTCGCCGCTGGTGGTGATGGCGGCGGACACGCCGAGCGCTGCCGCAATATCGCGCGCCATGAGGTTCACGCCCCCCAGGCCACCGAGCAACGGCACCACAGCGCTGCCGTCTTCAGCCACGGCCAGCACGGCGGGTTCTTCACCCTTTTCCAGCAGCAACGGTGCCAGGGTGCGAATCACAATGCCCGCGGCGCACAGGGCAATCAGTGGCGTGCCCTGCTGATAGAGCTGACGCAAGGTCGCGCCGAATTCGCTGTAGGTACGGTCTGCCCCCTCAACCCGTGTGGCCAAACCGTGGATCAACGCGCCGGGGTAAACCTGTTGGAGCTTGCGCGCAGTCGCCAGGCTGCCTTGACCCAGAATCACAATCGCCGGGGTCATCAACCTTGCCACCGTTCACCGGGCACGATGATCAGTGAGAAATACGGCGACGACATCGGCTCCACCTGATCCAGCGACACGATCTTCTGGTTGGCCATGGTCGCGCGTTCCACGTACAACGCCCGCTCGGCCAGACCCAGCTCTTCCAACACCTGGCGCACTTTCGGGAAGTTGCGCCCCAGCTTCATGATCACTGCGGCATCGGCATCGGCCAGGCGGCGCTTGAGATCCTCATGGGGCAATACGCCCGAGAGCACCGACAAGCTCTGATTGCGATACACCAACGGCGCGCCGAGTACCGAGGCACCACCGAGCATCGAGCACACACCTGGAATCACCTGGGCCTCGTAGCGCTCGGCCAGGCGGTCATGCAGGTACATGTAGGAGCCGTAGAAAAACGGGTCACCTTCGCAGATCACCGCCACGTCGCGGCCCGCGTCCAGGTGAGCGGCCACGTCGAGGCTGGCATTGTCGTAGAAGTCGCTGATCACCTGCTCGTAGGACAGCGGCGCCGGCAGCACTTCGGTGGTCACCGGGTACACCAGCGGCATCAGGGTCTGTTGCGGCACTAGGTGGTCCTCGATAATGCCGAAGGCGTTGCCCTTCTTGCCTTTGGCCACGAAGTACGCCACCACCGGCGATTCACGCAGCAGGCGCAGGGCTTTGAGGGTAATCAGTTCCGGATCACCGGGGCCGACGCCCAGGCCGATCAAACGTCCGCGCACCTGCATTATTCGACCTCCGTGGCCAGGGCATTGACGGCGGCAGCAGCCATGGCGCTGCCGCCCAGGCGACCTTGCATGATCACGAACGGCACCCCACGACTATCAGCGGCGAGCATGGCCTTGGATTCGGCGGCGCCGACAAAGCCCACCGGGAAACCCAGGATCAACGCCGGTTTCGGCGCGCCGGCATCGAGCATTTCCAACAGATAGAACAACGCGGTCGGCGCGTTGCCGATCACCACCACACTGCCTTCCAGATGCGGGCGCCACAGTTCAAGGGCGGCGGCGGAACGGGTATTGCCCAGTTCCCGCGCCAGCTCCGGCACGCTGTCGTCGCGCAGGGTGCAGATCACTGGGTTATTGGCTGGCAGGCGCGCGCGGGTCACGCCTTCGGAGACCATCCGCGCATCGCACAGAATCGGCGCGCCAGCGGCCAGCGCATCGCGCCCGGCCTTGCCCGCACCTTCAGAAAACTGCAGACCGTCGATGGCCTCGACCATGCCGCACGCATGGATCACCCGCACCGCGAGTTTTTCCAAATCAGCCGGGATGCGGTCCAACTTGGCTTCCGCGCGAATAATGGCGAAGGAGTTGCGATAGATCTCCTGACCGTCGCGGATGTAATCAATCATCGGTGTTGCTCCGTGGACGAGCGCGCAACAGGGCGCCCGCCGCTTCAATGGAAAGAGTGCGCGCGTGCAGCCGGCCAAAACCAGGCTGGGCTGCATCGCGAAAATAGAGGTCGTAGTGGCCGGGGCTCACCGCCAGCAAGGTGACTGGCGCGGTGTGCGCGGCAGCGCAGGAGCGCAGGCAGCCGGACAGATGCACCTCAACGCCCGGTTGCAGAGCGGCCAGTTGCACGGCGTCGGCCTTGGTGTCGGCCAAGCCTTTTGCGCAGCCGCTGGAACCGGTGCAGGCAATCATGCGCGCCAGCGGGTGGCCGAGCGAGCAGATAAAGCCCAGTTGCGCCAGGCGCTCGGTCAAGGCGTGAGGCTTTTCGACGTTGGGCACCAGCACGCCTTGCCAGGGGGTAAAGCGCAAGGTGCCGTCCCCATAGTCACTGGCCAGTTGTGCGGCGCCCTTGAGCATCGCCGGGTTCAGGCGGCCCAATGGCGCGAGGGCGGCGACGTAGAACTGATTCTTTTGCACTTGTGGATAAGTGCCCACCTGGAGCGACGCGTCGCTGGGCGGGCGTATGAAGCCGTCGGCTGGCAGCAACGGCAAGCGCAAATGGTTCAGCACGTTATCCACAGACAAATGGCGCATGCGCGTTTGTTCTGGGGTGGCGAGGTCCAGAAACGCTTCCAGCACGGCCACGACCAACCCATGCCCCTGGTTCAAAGGCACGGCGGCCAGGGGCGCATCCAGGCCCGGACAGCCGGCCAGGCCGAACGCGAGCAGGGTTTCGCCATGGCGTACGAAGGCCGACAACCACAGGTCGTGGTGATGCTCGAGCATCGCCAGGTCTTCGCCGCCATCGAGTTGCACCGCGAACTTGGCCGACAGTTCATGGAAACGCGGATGGTTCTCCAGGGTGGCGAGGATCTGCGCGGCCAGTGGGCGGGTGTCGAACAGCATCTGCGGGTCAATGCCGGCGCTGGGGCTGAGCATCAGGTTGCGCACGTCGTCACCGCCCGCGTTGCTGGGGCCCAGGCCCGCCGCCAGTAGTCGGGCGATCAACGCCTCCTGCTCAGCGCCGATGCCGCGGATCTGCAGGTTGGCGCGGTTGGTCGCCTCAATCACCCCGCCCGCATACGCCTGGGCCGCGTCCGCCACGGCGTGGGCCTGGGCGGCAGTGATCGCGCCGCCCGCCAATTTGACTCGGCAAATGCCACCGTCCAACGCCTGGACAATACGCAGCAACCCCGGACAAGCCGAGGGGCGCAAGGTATTCACAGCGGGCGTTGGGTTCACGGGGCTACCGGTTGACGGGTAAAGGCGCGGTATTATGCCTGCTTTGTCCGGCGGCATGAAAAGCCTGCCCGTCGGATGTCGTTCAAGGAATTGATATGTCGCCCTGGCTGACGGTTGTAGGCATCGGTGAAGACGGCTTCAAAGGCCTGGGCAGAAATGCCCGGCATGCCCTGTTGCGCGCCACGCGGATTATAGGCGGCCAACGCCAGTTGGACCTGTTGCCGGTGTGTATTCGTGGCGAACGCCAGGTGTGGCCGACCCCGTTTTCCCTGAAGCCAGTGTTGTCGCGGCGCGGGGAGCCCGTGTGCGTTCTGGCCAGTGGCGATCCGATGTTCTATGGCGTCGGCGCCAGCCTGGCGCGGCAAGTGCCAGCTGAAGAGTTGTTGATTTTGCCCGCGCCATCGTCGGTATCCCTGGCGGCGGCGCGCCTGGGCTGGCCGTTGCAGGAGGTGGTGACGTTATCCGTGGTGGCTCGTCCGGTGGCGGCACTTAATGCGCATCTGGCCAGTGGCGTGCGCTTGTTGGTGTTGAGCAATGATGCCAGCAGCCCCGCCTTGATTGCCGCGTTGTTGGTCGAACGTGGTTTTGGCTCCAGCCGCATCAGTGTGTTTGAACATTTGGGCGGCCCGGCTGAACGGCGTATCGACGGGCACGCGCAAGCGTGGGAGCACACGGCGGTTGCCGATTTGAACCTGATCGCCATCGACTGCCTGGCGGATGCGAACGCACCGCGTCTGTCGCGTCTTGCCGGCTTGCCGGACTCGGCCTTCAAACACGATGGCCAACTGACCAAACGCGATGTGCGCGCCATGACCCTCGCCCGCCTCGCGCCCATGCCGGGCGAACTGTTATGGGACGTAGGCGCGGGCAGTGGCTCCATCGGTATTGAATGGATGCGCACCCATCCCAGCTGTCGCGCCTTCGCGATCGAAGCCGACGCAGGCCGACAAAGCCTGATCGAACACAACCGCGACGCCCTCGGCGTGCCCGGCCTGCAACTGATTCGCGGCAAGGCGCCGGAGGCGTTAAGCGGCCTGGAAACGCCGGACGCCATCTTTATCGGCGGCGGCGTCACCCGCGACGGCGTGCTCGACACCTGCTGGCAACACCTGCGCCCCGGTGGCCGCCTGGTTGCCAATGCCGTGACCCTGCAAAGCGAAATGACCTTGATGAACTGGCGCGCCGAGCATGGCGGTGAACTGACCCGCATCCACGTGGCCCAGGCGCAGCCCCTGGGCGAGTTCGATACCTGGCGCCAGGCGCTGCCGATCACGTTGCTGGAAGTGATCAAGCCGCTATGAAAAGGATGCTATTACTGGGCGGGGTCACGGAAGCGCTGGCCATCGCCCGTACCCTGGGGCCGCAGCATATCTACAGCCTGGCCGGCGTGGGCCGCGTACCAACCGACCTGAACTGCAAGGTTCGTGTCGGGGGTTACGGAGGCGCTGAAGGGTTAGCGCAGTTTATTCGTGACGAACGTATCAGCCTGATCATTGACGCCACCCATCCGTATGCAGCGCAGATCAGCCAAAACGCGGCCCAAGCGGCGCAATTGAGCGATGTGCCTTGCTGGGCATTGCGACGCCCAGCCTGGCAGCCGCAGCCGGGGGATGATTGGCGAGAGGTCGCCGACTGGGCCGAACTGGTCGAAGCGCTCAAACCCTTCAAGCGCCCGCTGTTCACCTTGGGTCGCGAACCCTTGCAGCACCTCGACGAAATCCCCGCCGAGCAGTTCTGGACCTTGCGCGCGCTGGATGTGTATCCCGGCAACGAGCGCTGTGAGGTGATCGGCGCACGCGGGCCGTTTTTGATCGAGGATGAACGGACGTTATTCGAAGAACGGCGGATTGATGTGCTGATCAGCAAGAACAGCGGCAGCACCGCCACCGAGCCGAAGCTGGAAGTGGCGCGTGAGCGTGGGGTGCCGGTGCTGGTGTTGAAGCGGCCGGTGTTGGCTGCCGTAGATCGAGAGTTCACAGCAGTGCCGGCGTTGCTACAAGCAATCACTCTTTTCTAAACACCACCTATCCAATGTGGGAGCGTGCTTGCTCGCTCCCACACTTTGGAATTGCGTTATCAAATGACGGTAGTAGATCAGCCAGCCAAGGCGCTAGCTCAATCAACTGCGCAACCATTGGCTGGAAAAAGCCCTATACCTGACTTGATCGTTCCCACGCTCCGCGTGGGAATGCATCCTGTGACGCTCCGCGTCACGGCTTTAAAAGCGGACGCAGAGCGTCCAACGCGGCATTCCCACGCAGAGCGTGGGAACGATCAGCCCGCCTGGTGCGCCGCGTCCTTTCTGCAAAATTGGCAAGCGGCCGTTCTCGTCTATCCTCAAACCCAACACTGCGACACCAAACCACACCCGCCCTTTTTACTTATCCCCCCCGATCAGGCTAAATACCCGCCTGATCGTTTAACCCTACGGATTATCCGCCATGGCCCGTCAACGCTTTGCAATTGCCTGGATCGCCTGCCTTGCAGTGCTGTTCAATGCGTTTGCCATGCCGTTGGCCAGTGCAATGCAGCAGACCGATGACCCGGTCAAGCGTCTGATGTGGGGCGGGTTCTGTTCGTCCAATGGCGCGAGCCTCAAGGCGATTGCCCTGGGCAAGCTGGAAATTCCCGCACCGCCGGACGATCACTCCGCCATGCAGCATTGCTGGTGTTGCTCGGGTTCTGCGCCGTTGGTGGCGTTGCCGGGGCATGTGCCGCAGTTGTATGTGACGCGCTTCGAGGCGGTGCAGAACTTGCCGCCGCGCTTATTGCGCAATCCAACCCCGCGCCAGCAATGGCCGAGCCTTAACCCCCGCGCTTCTCCAACGGTCTGATCTTCTTCGCAAGTGAACTGCGTTTAGAACCGTTCTGGAGAACTGCCATGCTTAAATCTTCCCTGCTTCTGGCTGCGTTGCTGCTGCCGGTGTTCAGTGCTGCCAATGCCGAAGACTACAAGGCCGGCGATTTGCTGGTGAGCGACCCCTGGTCTCAGGAGTTGCCACCGAATGCGCCTACCGTCGCCGCCTACTTTGTAATTCATAACACCGGGGCGGCCCCGGATCGCCTGCTCAGCGTTGAAACCAGCGTTGCCGAAAAAGCCGAGCTGCATGAGCACGTGATGCAAGGCGATTTGATGAAGATGCAACAAGTGCCCAGCGTTGCCGTACCGGCCAAGGGTGAACTGACCTTCGCGCCGATGGCCTATCACGTCATGCTGCTTGGCCTCAAAGACCGCAGCCTGCTGGCCGACGGCAAGCAATTCCCGCTGACCCTGACCTTCGAAAACGCCGGCAAGGTCCAGGTGCAAGTGTCGGTGCACAAAGCGCCGCCAATGGCCGGCCACGAGCATATGCACGCCCAGTAAGCCAAACCCGATGGGCGCCCCTCGCGCCAGGTTGTCTCCCCACCGCCGCCTGATGCGCGGCAGTTGGATCAGCCTGTTCGCCATGCTGATGATTTTTATCGGTCCGCTGATTTCCCAAGCGATGCCGATGGATCATCACGCCAGCATGTCCATGACCATGACCATGACCATGGACATGCCCAACTGCCATGGTGAACCTGCGCAGCACAGCAAAGCCCCCGACGAGCATCATGTTCTCTGGGAAAAATGCGGCTATTGCAGCTTGCTGTTCAGTTGCCCGGCCCTGCCCGGCAGCGTCTCCTACGTAACCCTCGGCACCCCGCCGCCCGCCAACGCCCTCACCCCCGCCACGCGCCTGGGCCATGCCCGGCAGAGCATCTTCCCCGGAGCCCGCAGCCGCGCGCCGCCTGTCGTTTCGTAAGCCCTTCACCGCGTTACTTCACCCCGGCCGACTTTAGACAGACAGCCGCAGGCTGCTGGCCGTGTTGTTTACGATTGATTGATGGAATTTGTCATGTCCAGGTTTTCTGCTGACACCCGTTTGGGAAGTACTGCCCTGCTCACCGCCTTATGCGGCGCACTATTGGCTGCCCACGCTCACGCCGACGAGCATGAGCTGAGCCCTACCGTCATCACCGCGATCGCCCCCAGCTCACCGCTGACCGTGGTCACCAACCCCAAAGACCCTCGCCAACCGGTGCCCGCCAGCGATGGTGGCGACTACCTCAAGACCATCCCCGGCTTCGCCCTGGTGCGCAACGGCGGCACCAATGGCGACCCGGTGCTGCGCGGCATGTTCGGCTCGCGCCTGAATATCCTCACCAACGGCGGCATGATGCTCGGCGCGTGCCCGGGCCGCATGGATGCGCCAACTTCGTATATTTCGCCGGAAACCTACGACAAGCTCACCGTGATCAAAGGCCCGCAAACCGTGCTCTGGGGCCCGGGCGCGTCAGCGGGCACCATCCTGTTCGACCGTGAACCCGAGCAATTCGGCGAGCTGGGCACGCGGGTCAACGCCAGCGTATTGGCCGGTTCCAACGGGCGTTTCGACAAGGTCATCGATGCTGCTGCCGGCGGCCCATTGGGCTATGTGCGCGTGATCGGCAACCAGGCCCACGCCGACGATTACAAGGACGGCAACAACGACACCGTCGCCTCGCGCTATGACAAGTGGAACGGTGACGTGGCTGTGGGCTTCACGCCCGACGCCGACACCCTGCTGGAACTCACCGCCGGGCGTGGCGATGGTGAAGCGCGCTACGCCGGTCGCGGCATGGACGGCTCGCAGTTCCTGCGCGAAAGCCTGGGGCTGCGTTTCGAGAAATCCAATATCGGCGAGGTGCTGGATAAGGTCGAGGCCCAGGTCTACTACAACTACGCCGACCATGTGATGGACAACTACAGCCTGCGTGTCCCTTCGGGCACCGGCATGATGGCGGGCCCCATGGCGTCCAACGTCGACCGCCGCACCCTTGGCGCACGCATCAAGGCCACCTGGCGCTGGGCGGATGTGCAATTGATCAGCGGCCTGGATGCACAGACCAATGAACACCGTGCGCGCAGCAGCATGGGCATCGACACGTATAAGGATCTGCCGCGCAATAAGGACGCCAATTTCCACAACTACGGTGTGTTCGGCGAACTGACCTGGTACGCCGCCGACAACGATCGCCTGATCACCGGCGCACGCCTGGACCGCGCCTCGGCCAAGGACTTCCGTCAACGCACCGGCTCGGGAATGATGTCGCGCCCGAACCCGACCGCCGGCGACACCCGCGCCGATACATTGCCCTCGGGCTTTGTGCGTTATGAGCACGACCTGGCGGACAGCCCCACCACGCTGTATGCCGGCCTGGGCCACGCGGAACGTTTCCCGGATTACTGGGAGCTGTTTTCCCCCAACACCGGCGCGGCCGGTTCGGTGAATGCCTTCGACGGCGTGAAGCCTGAGAAAACCACCCAGCTCGACTTCGGTGCCCAATACAAGAGCGCCGACCTGGAAGCCTGGGTGTCGGGCTATGTCGGCCAGGTGCGCGACTTCATCCTGTTCGACTACAGGCCCGGCATGATGGGCACCACCTCCCAGGCGCGCAATGTGGACGCACGCATCATGGGCGGCGAAGTGGGCGCGGCATACAAGCTGAGCCAACACTGGAAAGCCGACGCCAGCCTCGCCTATGCCTGGGGCAAGAACAGCAGCGACGGCAAGGCCCTGCCACAAATGCCACCGCTGGACACGCGCCTGGGCCTGACTTACAGCGAGGACGACTGGAGCGCCGGCGCCTTGTGGCGGGTGGTTGCAGCGCAACACCGTATCGACCCGAACAAAGGCAACGTGGTCGGCAAGGACTACGACAAGAGTGGCGGCTTCGGCGTGTTCTCGCTGAACGCGGCATACCGCATCAACAAGCACTTCAAGGTCAGCACCGGGGTCGACAACCTGTTCGGCAAGGCTTATGCCGAGCATCTGAATCTGGCCGGTAACGCAGGCTTCGGTTACCCAGCCAACGACCCGCAGGCCATCAAGGAACCCGGGCGTACGCTCTGGACCAAGGTGGACATGAGCTTCTAAAAGCATCGCAGGCAAGCCTGCGCCCACAGGTGGATTACAGTCCCCTGTGGGAGCTGGCTTGCCTGCGATGGCGGTGTAACAGACCAAGAAAAATCAAAAGCCTTATGCGGAGCACCCGATGACCACACAAAAAATTTCCTTCTACAACCTGGCCTGGCGCTGGCACTTTTACGCCGGTCTCTTCGTCGCCCCCTTCATGGTGCTGCTGGCCCTCACCGGCATCATCTACCTGTTCAAACCCCAGCTCGACCCGCTGATGTACGGCCACCTGCTCACCGTGCCCGCCGCCGAACACGCGCTGAGCGCCGACGAGCAACTGCAGCGCGCCCAGGCCGCCTACCCCCACGCCGCGATCAGCAAATACCTGCCCCCTGCCGATGCCACTCGCAGCGCGCAGTTCGTGATGCGCAACGGCGCCCACGAAGTGACGGTGTTCATCGACCCCTATCGCGGTACCGTCCTCGGTGAGCAGGACGCAAACAACAACCTGCAAGCCATCGTCCGCGCCCTGCACGGCGAACTGATGATCGGCACCGTCGGCGATCGCCTGATCGAACTCGCCGCCGGCTGGGGCGTGATGCTGGTGGTGTCCGGCCTGTACCTGTGGTGGCCGCGGGGCAAGTCATCTGCAGGCATTCTGTGGCCTCGCTTCAATACCCGTGGTCGGGTGTTCTGGCGTGACCTGCACGCTGTCGCCGGCTTCTGGGGCGCGGCGTTCCTGCTGGTGATGCTGCTCAGCGGCATGACCTGGACCGGGTTCTGGGGCAAGCAATACGCCGACTTGTGGAACACCTTCCCGGCAGCGATGTGGAACAGCGTGCCGCAGTCCGACCAGCAGGCCCGTGTGCTCAACACCGCCACCCAGCAGACCGTGCCCTGGGCCCTGGAAAACACGCCGATGCCAATGTCCGGCGACCACGCCGAGCATATGAATCACGGCGCAATGCACGCAGGCCCGGCCGCACCCACGGTGCGTCTGCAACAGGTGGTCGACCTGGCCAACGCACGCAAGGTCGAGCCTGGCTACAGCATTACCTTCCCCACCACCGCCACCGGTGTATTCACCGTCGCGGTGTTCGCCGACGACCCGCGCAACGACGCCACCCTGCACGTGGACCAGTACACCGGCAAGGTCCTGGCCGATGTACGTTGGGATCATTACAACCTAGTCGCACGGGCCACCGAAACCGGCGTGATGCTGCACGAGGGCAAGATGTTCGGCTGGGTCAACCAACTGATCGTGCTGGTGATCTGCCTGATGATTCTGCTCAGCGCGGTCAGCGGCGTGGTGATCTGGTGGAAGCGCCGGCCACAAGGCGGGCTGGGTGTGCCGCCGCTGCGCCATGACCTGCCCAAGTGGAAAACCGCGATGGCGATCATGCTCGGGCTGGCGATCATTTTCCCGTTGGTAGGGGCTTCGTTGGTCCTGGTGTGGGCGCTGGATCGCTTGTTGCTGTCACGCATCAGCGCAACCGCCTGAAGCATTGTCGCGCAACGCCCTCTTTTGAAGCCTGCCGTGCACTCAACGGCCTCCGTGGCGCCAACCTGGTGCGCCACGGAGCGGCTTTACCTCCCGAACCCGCCGGTAAACCGTGTCTGGCGTAGCAGGCACAGCCTTTGCAAAGCCCTGTGTATCTGCCCCACAACAATTATCGGTACACGGAGATCGCACCATGAAGCGTCGCAGCTTGATCAAGGCTTTCACTTTGTCGGCATCTATTGCCGCCATGGGTTTGACCTGGACCGTCCAGGCCGCCGAGACCATCAAGGTCGGCATCCTGCACTCGCTGTCCGGGACCATGGCGATCTCCGAAACCTCGCTCAAAGACATGGCGCTGATGACCATCGACGAGATCAACGCCAAGGGCGGGGTGAACGGCAAGATGCTCGAACCGGTGGTGGTGGACCCGGCGTCCAACTGGCCGCTGTTCGCCGAGAAAGGTCGGCAACTGTTGACCCAGGACAAGGTGGCCGTGGTGTTCGGCTGCTGGACCTCGGTGTCGCGTAAATCCGTACTGCCGGTGTTCGAAGAACTCAACGGCTTGCTGTTCTACCCGGTGCAGTACGAAGGCGAAGAGATGTCGCCCAACGTGTTCTATACCGGTGCGGCCCCGAACCAGCAGGCGATCCCGGCGGTGGAATACCTGATGAGCGAAGAAGGCGGCAGCGCCAAGCGTTTCTTCCTGCTCGGCACCGACTACGTGTACCCGCGCACCACCAACAAGATCCTGCGCTCGTTCCTGCATTCCAAAGGCGTGGCGGATAAAGACATCGAGGAGGTCTACACCCCGTTCGGCCACGCCGATTACCAGACCATCGTCGCCAACATCAAGAAGTTCTCCGCCGGTGGCAAGACCGCGGTGGTCTCCACCGTGAACGGCGACTCCAACGTGCCCTTCTACAAAGAACTGGCCAACCAGGGCTTGAAAGCCACCGAGGTACCGGTGGTGGCGTTCTCGGTGGGTGAAGAAGAACTGCGCGGCATCGACACCAAGCCGCTGGTGGGCAACCTCGCGGCCTGGAACTACTTCCAGTCGGTGGAAAACCCGGTGAACCAGAAGTTCGTGGCCGACTGGAAAGCCTACGCCAAGAAACACAACCTGCCGGGCGCCGACAAAGCCGTGACCAACGACCCGATGGAAGCCACCTATGTGGGCATCCATATGTGGGCGCAGGCGGCGGAAAAAGCCAAGTCCACTGACGTCGACAAAGTGCGTGAAGCCCTGGGCGGCCAGACCTTCGCTGCGCCGTCGGGCTTCACCCTGACCATGGACAAGACCAACCACCACCTGCACAAGCCGGTGATGATCGGTGAGATCCAGGCCGACGGGCAGTTCTCGGTGGTGTGGCAGACCGAAGCGCCGATTCGTGCACAGCCGTGGAGCCCTTACATTCCGGGCAATGACAAAAAACCGGACTATGCCGTGAAGAGCAACTAACGCCCCCACGGCTCGAATGTGGGACATGGTCACTGTGGGAGCTGGCTTGCCTGCGATGCAAACAACTCGGTGTGCCTGACACACCGCAGCGATGCCATCGCAGGCAAGCCAGCTCTTACACACAGCCTGCTCCCACACTGTCCCCGCATGACCAGGACATTTTTATATGCCCACTGCCCTCCACCGCCTCATCCTCGCCCTGCTGTTGTTGCTGCCCTTTGGCGCACACGCCAGCGACGCCGAAGACTTCCTTGCCGCCAACCCGGTGCAGCAAGCCAAACTCCTGCAGGACTGGGCCGCCCAACCCGACCCAACGCGTATCGAGTTGGTGGATGCCCTTGAGCAAGGCCAACTCACACTCAACGGTGAAACCAAGACCGTGCGCCTGAACAACCGCCTGCGCGGTTTGATCAATAACGTGCAAGCCAGCCAGCAACTGCTCGCCGCCGACCCCAAGGTGCGCCTGGACGCAGCGCGCACCCTGCAAAAAAGCGCGGTGCCTGCACAACTTAAATTCCTCGACCAGCAGGTCGCCGCCGAGACGGATGAGCAGGTGCACAGCGCCCTCAGCCTGGCCCTGGCCAACCTGCAACTGGTCGACCCCGACCCGGTGGTGCGCCTGGCGGCCGTGCGCTTGCTCGGCAGCACCGGCGACCCGCTGGCCCGCACGCGCCTAGAGGCGCTGCTGGCGCCAGGCGTGGAAGCCGACGCCGCCGTACACACCGCCGCTGAGACCAGCCTGGCCCAGGTCAAACGCAAACTGATGATGGGTGAGATCCTCGGCCAGGCGTTCAGCGGCATGTCCCTGGGCTCGATCCTGCTGCTGGCGGCCCTGGGCCTGGCGATCACCTTCGGCCTGCTCGGCGTGATCAACATGGCCCACGGCGAGATGCTGATGCTCGGCGCCTACTCCACCTATGTGGTGCAATTGATGATGCAGCGCTATGTGCCCCAGGCCATCGAGTTCTACCCGTTGATCGCATTGCCGGTGGCGTTTTTTGTCACCGCGGCCATCGGCATGGCGCTGGAACGCACAGTCATTCGTCACTTGTATGGCCGCCCCCTGGAAACCCTACTCGCCACCTGGGGCATCAGCCTGATGCTGATCCAGCTGGTGCGCCTGGTGTTCGGTGCGCAGAACGTCGAAGTGTCGAACCCGGCCTGGCTGTCTGGCGGCATCCAGGTACTGCCCAATCTGGTGCTGCCGTACAACCGCATCGTGATCATCGCCTTTGCGCTGTTCGTGGTGGTGCTCACTTGGCTGCTGCTGAACAAGACGCGCCTGGGTCTGAACGTGCGCGCCGTCACCCAGAACCGCAACATGGCCGCCTGCTGCGGCGTGCCCACCGGGCGCGTGGACATGCTCGCCTTTGGCCTCGGCTCCGGTATCGCAGGTTTGGGCGGCGTGGCGCTGAGCCAGATCGGCAACGTCGGCCCGGACCTGGGCCAGAGCTACATCATCGACTCGTTCCTGGTGGTGGTGCTCGGCGGCGTCGGCCAGTTGGCCGGCAGTGTCATGGCCGCCTTTGGCTTAGGAATAGCCAACAAAATCCTCGAACCCCAGATCGGCGCCGTGCTCGGCAAGATCCTGATCCTCGCGCTGATCATTCTGTTTATCCAGAAACGCCCGCAAGGACTCTTCGCACTGAAAGGACGGGTGATCGACTGATGAACCAGCCATTGATGCTTACGGCCACGCAAAAGGCCGGCCCCAAAGTCACGATTGCAGTCGGTGCAGTCATCCTGCTCCTGCTGCTGGCCTTGCCCCTGTGTTCACTCTTGTCTGCCGACAACCCGCTGCATGTGTCGGCCTACACCTTGACCCTGGTGGGCAAAATTCTCTGTTACGCCATCGTCGCCCTGGCGCTGGACCTGGTGTGGGGTTACGCCGGGATGTTGTCCCTGGGCCACGGTTTGTTCTTCGCCCTGGGCGGCTACGCCATGGGCATGTACTTGATGCGCCAGGCGGCAGGCAGCGAGTTGCCGGCGTTCATGACCTTTTTGTCCTGGACCGAATTGCCCTGGTACTGGGCCGGCACCGACCACTTCCTGTGGGCGTTGTGCCTGGTGGTACTGGCCCCCGGTGTGCTGGCCTTGGTGTTCGGTTTCTTCGCCTTCCGCTCGCGGATCAAGGGCGTGTATTTCTCGATCATGACCCAGGCCCTGACGTTCGCGGGGATGCTGTTGTTCTTTCGCAACGAGACCGGGTTCGGCGGCAACAACGGCTTTACCAACTTCCGCAGCATCTTAGGTTTTGGCATCACTGAACCTGGCACCCGGGCGGTGTTGTTTTTCGCCACGGTGCTGTTGCTGGTGGCCAGCCTCTACATCGGCTGGCGCCTGGCGAAAAGCAAGTTCGGCCGCGTGCTCACCGCCCTGCGCGATGCCGAGAACCGCCTGATGTTCTGCGGCTACGACCCACGCGGTTTCAAGCTGTTCGTGTGGGTGTTGAGCGCAGTGTTGTGCGGGCTTGCCGGTGCGCTGTATGTGCCGCAGGTGGGCATCATCAACCCCAGCGAAATGTCACCGACCAACTCCATCGAAGCCGCCGTGTGGGTAGCGCTGGGCGGGCGTGGCACGTTGATCGGGCCGTTGCTCGGCGCTGGTGTGGTCAATGGCATGAAGAGCTGGTTCACCGTGGCCTTCCCCGAGTACTGGCTGTTCTTCCTGGGCGCGCTGTTCATCATCGTCACCCTGTACCTGCCCAAGGGCGTTATCGGCCTGCTGAAGAAATGAGGAACGTCATGCTTGAACCTATTTTCGACGCAGGCAGCGGCCGCGATGCGATTGGCATCGGCCAGGTCGCGGGCAAAGGGCTCAACACCCGGCACGGCACCATTCTGACCCTGGAAGATATCAGCGTCAGCTTCGACGGTTTCAAGGCCCTCAACGACCTGAACCTGTACATCGGTGTTGGCGAATTGCGCTGCATCATCGGCCCCAACGGCGCGGGCAAGACCACGCTGATGGACGTGATCACCGGCAAGACCCGGCCCAGCCACGGCAAGGCCTGGTTTGGCGAGACCCTGGACCTGACCCGCATGAGCGAAGTGCAGATCGCCCAGGCCGGCATCGGGCGCAAGTTCCAGAAGCCCACGGTGTTCGAAGCCCTCAGCGTGTTCGAAAACCTCGAGCTGGCGCAGAAGACCGACAAGTCGGTGTGGGCCAGCCTGCGTGCGCGCCTGAACGGGGAACAGAAGGACCGCATCGAGGAAGTGCTCGACACCATCCGCCTCACCGCCTCGGTGCATCGCCCCGCCGGCTTGCTGTCCCACGGCCAGAAGCAGTTCCTGGAAATCGGTATGTTGCTGATGCAAGACCCGCAACTGTTGCTGCTGGATGAACCGGTAGCAGGCATGACCGATGCCGAAACCGAATTCACCGCCGAGCTGTTCAAGCGCCTGGCCGGCAAGCACTCGTTGATGGTTGTGGAACATGACATGGGGTTTGTCGGCTCGATTGCCGACCACGTGACGGTGTTGCACCAGGGCAGCGTGCTGGCCGAAGGGTCGCTGGAACAGGTGCAGGAAAACGAGCGGGTGATCGAGGTTTACCTCGGCCGCTAACGCTGACACGAACGGCTGATCGTTCCCACGCTCCGCGTGGGAATGCATACCGTGACGCTCTGCGTCACCGTTGCGCAGCGGGACGCGGAGCGTCCAGCGTGGCATTCCCACGCAGAGCGTGGGAACGATCACACAGGGGAATTGAGGAGAATCGAACATGCTGCAAGTCGACAAGCTGCACCAGTATTACGGCGGTAGCCACATTCTGCGCGGGCTGTCCTTCGACGTGAAGGTCGGCGAAGTCACCTGCCTGCTCGGGCGTAACGGCGTGGGCAAGACCACCCTGCTCAAGTGCCTGATGGGCCTGCTGCCGGCCAAGGAGGGCGCAGTGAACTGGGAAGGCAAGGCCATCACCGGCTTCAAGCCGCACCAGCGCGTACATGCCGGCATCGCCTACGTGCCCCAGGGCCGGGAGATATTCGGGCGGCTGACCGTAGAAGAAAACCTGCTGATGGGACTGTCACGTTTCCCCGGTTCCGAAGCCAAAGAGGTGCCGGCCTTCATCTACGAACTGTTCCCGGTGTTGCTGCAAATGAAGCATCGACGCGGCGGCGACTTGTCCGGCGGGCAGCAGCAACAGTTGGCGATTGGCCGTGCCCTGGCGAGCCGCCCGCGCCTGTTGATTCTCGATGAGCCCACCGAAGGCATCCAGCCGTCGGTGATCAAGGAAATCGGCGCGGTGATCAAGAAGCTCGCGGAGCGCGGCGATATGGCGATCCTGTTGGTGGAGCAGTTCTATGACTTTGCCGCTGAACTGGCTGACCAGTACCTGGTGATGTCCCGTGGGGAAATCGTGCAGCAGGGCCGTGGTGAAAATATGGAACGCGAAGGTGTGCGTGGGCTGGTAACCATCTAATCTGTAGCCTCCTAACGATAAGCACACGCCATGAACCTGCCCGTTACCCCTGCCCTGTTCACGCCCAGCTGGCACGCCGAGCTGGAACTCGGCTACGCGCGTGTCAATGACACCACGCGCCCGGTGCTGCGCCGCCACCTTGGCCCGCTGCGGGTGCAAAAACACCTGTACGCCGAAGGCCCCGAGGTATGCCAGCACATCATCGTGCATCCGCCCGGCGGGATTGCCGGTGGCGATCGCCTGGACATCAGCGCCCATGTGGGCACGGGTGCCTGGGCACAACTGACCAGCCCCGGCGCCGCCAAGTGGTACCGCGCCAGCGGCCCGGCGTTTCAACACGTCAAGTTGACCGTCGAGGCCGGCGCGACGCTGGAATGGCTGCCCCAGGAAACCATCGTATTCAGCGCCGCCCAGGCCGAACTGACCACGCGAGTGGAGCTGTCGGGCGATGCGCGGTTGTTCTACTGGGATGTGGTCGCTCTGGGCCGCCCGGCCAGTGGCGAACGGTTCGACCTTGGCCACTTTCAATCGCACCTGGACATTCGCCGCGACGGCCAGTTGCTCTGGCATGAGCGCCAGCGCATTGTGGGCGCCGATGGATTGCTGGATTCGCCTATCGGGCTGGATGGGCAACCGGTGTTTGCCACGTTGCTGGTGACAGGCGAGATCGACCCTGAACTGCTTGAGCAATGCCGCTCACTGCCCCATGCGGTGCGCGGGGATTTGACCCAATTGCCTGGCTTACTGGTGGCGCGTTGTTTGGCCAGTGAAGCGCTGCTGGCGCGGGGGTGGTTGATTGATTTATGGCGGCTTTTACGCCCGGCGCTGTTTGGGCGTGAAGCAGTCGCACCAAGAATCTGGAGCACATGAAGATGCGCCCTTTTGTAGGAGCGAGCTTGCTCGCGAAAATCGTTAACGATAACGCGGGCATCCTGAATGCACGCGGCGCCCTCGGGTTTTTCGCGAGCAAGCTCCCTCCTACAGGGGTAAGCGCTCGTCTTTTTAACTGCCTTACTACGGACTGAACCATGGACCTGACCCCACGGGAAAAAGACAAACTGCTGATCTTCACCGCAGGCCTGGTCGCCGAACGGCGCCTGGCACGCGGAGTGAAGCTCAACTACCCGGAGACCATCGCCTATATCTCCGCCGCCCTGATGGAAGGCGCCCGCGATGGCCGCACGGTGGCCGACCTGATGCACTACGGCACCACCCTGCTCAGCCGCGAACAGGTTATGGAAGGTATCCCGGAAATGATCCCGGATATCCAGGTGGAAGCCACGTTCCCCGACGGCACCAAGCTGGTCACCGTCCACCAGCCCATTGCCTGAGGCGCAGCCATGATTCGTGATGCAACCGAACACGACCTGCCGGCGATCCGCGCCATCTACAACGACGCGGTGTTGAACACCACGGCGATCTGGAACGAGCAACCGGTGGACCTGGCCAACCGCCAGGCCTGGTTCAGTGCGCGCCAGGCCCAGCAGTACCCGATCCTGGTCACGGTGGACAACGACGAAGTCACCGGCTACGCCTCATTCGGCGACTGGCGCCCCTTCGAAGGCTTCCGCTACAGCGTCGAACACTCGGTATACGTGCGCAATGACCAGCGCGGCAAAGGCCTCGGCCCGCGCCTGATGCAGGCCCTGATCGAGCGCGCCCGCAGCCGCGGCAAGCACGTCATGGTCGCCGCCATCGAAAGCGGCAACCTGGCCTCGATCTGCCTGCATGAGCGCCTGGGCTTCGTGACTACCGGGCAAATGCCGCAAGTGGGCATCAAGTTCGGCCGCTGGCTGGACCTGACCTTTATGCAACTGACGTTGAATCCGGGCGCCGAACCGCCCCAGGAGTGAGATCGATGAGCGCTGCACAACTGCGTCGAGTCAATGCTGAAAGCTTTGCCCATTACCGCCGGGGCTTGATCGAGCTGTTGCTGGACGCGGTACAGCACGGCGCTTCGGTGGGCTTCATGGCCGACTTCGATGAGGCCCAGGCCCGGGACTACCTGACCGGCGTGCAAGCCGGCGTCGAGGACACCAGCCTGCTGCTGTGGGTAGTGGTGCGCGACGAGCAGGTGATCGCCAGCGTGCAATTGGCGTTGTGCCAGAAAGCCAACGGCCTGAACCGCGCCGAGGTGCAAAAGTTGCTGGTGCACAGCAGCGCCCGTCGCCATGGCCTGGGCCAGCAATTGATGAATACCCTGGAACTCGCCGCGCGCCAGCACAAGCGTGGCCTGCTGTACCTGGACACCGAGGCCGGCTCCGGCGCCGAAGCCTTTTACCAGTCGCTGCGCTACACCAAGCTCGGTGAACTGCCCGACTATTGCCAAAGTCCGGACGGGCGTTACAGCCCGACCGCCATCTACTTCAAGACCCTGGGGCAACCTGCATGATTCCTGGTGAATATCAGATCCAGCCTGGCGAGATCGAACTGAATGTCGGCCGCCGCACCCTCATCGTCGGCGTAGCCAACAGCGGCGACCGGCCGATCCAGGTGGGCTCGCATTACCACTTTTTCGAGACCAATGACGCGCTGGAATTCGACCGCGCGGCCAGCCGTGGCATGCGCCTTAATATTCCGGCGGGCACGGCGGTGCGGTTTGAGCCGGGGCAACGTCGGGAGGTGGAGTTGGTGGAGTTGAGTGGTGCAAGGCGGGTATTTGGGTTTGCAGGGCGAGTCATGGGCGACCTTTAGGGCCTCATCGCAGGCGAGCCAGCTCCCACCGTTGGAATGCAATTAGATCGTTCCCACGCTCCGCGTGGGAACGCCGCCAGGGACGCTCTGCGTCCGCTCTTTACGTCGTGACGCAAAGCGTCACAGGATGCATTCCCACGCAGAACGTGGGAACGATCGAGGACACACCCATGAAGATATCCAGACAAGCCTACGCCGACATGTACGGCCCCACCGTCGGTGACAAGGTGCGCCTGGCCGACACCGAACTGTTCGTCGAAGTCGAGCAGGACTTCACCGTCTATGGCGAAGAAGTCAAATTCGGCGGCGGCAAGGTGATCCGTGACGGCCAGGGCCAGAGCCAATTGCTCGCCCATGAAGTGGTCGACACACTAATCACCAACGCATTGATCATCGACCACTGGGGCATCGTCAAGGCCGACGTCGGCTTGAAGAATGGCCGCATCCACGCGATTGGCAAAGCCGGCAACCCGGACATCCAGCCCGGCGTGACCATGGCCATCGGCGCGAGCACCGAAGTGATCGCCGGGGAAGGCATGATCCTCACCGCCGGCGGCATCGACTCCCACGTGCATTTCATTTGCCCACAGCAGATCGAAGAGGCCCTGACCAGCGGCGTCACCACCATGATCGGCGGCGGCACGGGGCCGGCCACCGGCACCAACGCCACCACCTGCACTTCCGGCCCGTGGCACCTTGCGCGGATGCTGCAGGCCAGCGATTCGTTCCCGATGAACATTGGCTTTACCGGCAAGGGCAACGCCAGTTTGCCCGAGCCGCTGATCGAGCAGGTCAAGGCCGGTGCTATCGGCTTGAAGCTACATGAAGACTGGGGCACCACACCCGCGAGCATCGACAACTGCCTGAGCGTCGCTGATGCCTACGACGTGCAGGTGGCGATCCACAGTGACACCCTCAATGAGTCGGGCTTTGTCGAAACCACCCTCGCCGCGCTCAAGGGCCGCACCATCCACACGTACCACACCGAAGGTGCCGGTGGCGGCCATGCACCGGACATCATCAAGGCCTGCGGCTTCCCCAATGTGCTGCCCAGCTCCACCAACCCGACGCGGCCGTTCACGCGTAATACCATCGACGAACACCTGGACATGTTGATGGTGTGTCACCACCTGGACCCAAGCATTGCCGAAGACGTGGCCTTCGCCGAAAGCCGCATCCGCCGCGAAACCATCGCCGCCGAAGACATCCTGCACGACCTCGGCGCGTTCTCGATGATCAGCTCCGACAGCCAGGCCATGGGCCGTGTCGGCGAAGTGATCACGCGCACCTGGCAGACCGCCGACAAGATGAAAAAACAGCGTGGCCCCCTGCCGGGCGACGGCGTGGGCAACGATAACTTCCGCGCCAAACGCTACATCGCCAAGTACACCATCAACCCGGCGATCACCCACGGTATCAGCCATATCGTCGGTTCCATCGAAGTCGGCAAATGGGCCGACCTGGTGCTGTGGCGCCCGGCGTTTTTCGGCATCAAGCCCACGCTGATCCTCAAGGGCGGCGCCATTGCTTCGAGCCTGATGGGCGACGCCAACGCCTCGATCCCGACGCCGCAGCCGGTGCATTACCGCCCCATGTTCGCCAGCTTCGGCAGCTCCCTGCACGCCACCAGCCTGACGTTTATCAGCCAGGCCGCGCAGGCGGCCGGACTGCCCGAGGCCCTGGGCCTGAAGAAGCAGATCGCGGTGGTCAAAGGTTGCCGCGACGTGCAGAAAACCGACCTGATCCACAACGATTACCTGCCGGATATCGAGGTGGACCCACAGACCTATCAGGTCAAGGCTGACGGTCAGTTGCTGTGGTGCGAACCGGCCGAGGTGTTGCCGATGGCCCAGCGGTACTTCCTGTTCTAGAGGATGGCGCGGATCGCTTGATCGGTCAGTGTCTGGTTCAAGGTGATCAGTTCGCCATTGATCCGACCAAAGGTGTCGTCGTAGTCTTGCTGGGACATCAGTTGCCCCGGCTCACTTTCCGAAGCCGGTCGGCCCAGGCGCTGAGCCGACCGGCTGATGGTTTGGCACAGGGCCTGCCTCGCGCTCTCAGGGAGGTTGGCTGCGGCGGCCCATTGTTCCTGCGCGGCCTGATAGTCAATCAGTGCATCGAATTTTGCGGCAATCGACGCGTAGTCAGCTGGATGAGCCCGCTGCAGAAAGTCGGTCCACATCGGTTGCTCCAGCAGGTTGCCACGCAGCAGCTCGCCTTGGTCCAGTAGCTGTACGCGGTTGAATGCCTCCTCGACCATGGGCGCCGTCACATAATCCTCGCGGAACATCATGCTCCGCGATTGCCAGGGCAGGTCCAGACGGGTTGCCAATGGCGTTGTGTACGCCAGGTAGATCTCGACTTCGTCGATATCAGCGATCAAATTGCCGCGGGCATCGTAATGATCGATGCGTGCGCCTTTGGCGTCGTACTCCGGAAACTTGACGCCGTCATCCTGCAGTTGGGACACGCGCTCATGGGCGATACGGCCCAACTCATCGAGCCGCCACTTGCCCCTGGCCAGGTTGAAGACAGTTTTGCGCACGGAGGCCACGTCCTCGCTGAAGTACGCCGACCAATGCAGCACGGCAACGCCCATCGCATTGAACATCTGGGCTCCGGCGTCCACGCAGGCTGCAGGGTCCCGGGCCATCAGGAACAACTGCTCGCGCAATTCGGCGTCTTCGCCCATCGCCTCGAGTATGCGCCAGACCTTGGCGGTCAGTTCCGGCAACCATACGCCGCCCCTGAGTGTCGAGTCCCCGGAGTTTCTGACGGCACGAAGAACATTGAAAAAGCCCTCAGAGCCAAACGAACCTTCAAGCATGTCCCATAACACTTGCCTGGAGGGCCATTCCTGCGCCGAATAACCGGTTTTCCACTGCTCGCTGTCGCGCGCGCCCCTTTTCGGCAATTGGCGATCCGGATCCCGGCCGGCAGCCTCGATGTACCGCTTGAATTGAGCAAGCAGTTCAGGCGTCAGCGTTCCACGGGTGAGGAAGGTTTTCGCCACAATCAATGCCTTATCCGAGCCCGGCGCGAACTCGGGAATCCGCGCTATCGGGTTCTGCCGCATATCCAGAATGAAGTCTTCCGGCCTGGGCACACGGAACACACTGCTAGGCCACTCCACCAGGCTTGTTTCATTGAGCAGCAAGGTATGTAAGCGCGGCATGCGCCCGACATCGGGTGGCAAGCCGAGTGGGTTCATTTCCAAAAATAACTCTTTGAGATGCACCCGATCTTTCAAGCGCAAGACGTCTTCAGGCGTAAGGACAATACTGTTACCGCCCAAATGCAACCGCTCCAAATGCGGCATTTGTTCGATGGCTGACGGCAGGCGTGTCAGTTGAGCGGCCTCGATCCCTAATTGACGCAGACCGCGAAAGTTAGCGAGCAGTGGCCGCACATCCGCATCCGTCAGCTGCGAGCCTTCGGTTCCCACAATGCCCAAGTAGCTGACATGGTCGAAGTTTGCAGTCAGTGCGGGCAAGGTTCGGAGCTGCTGCGCCAGGTCCTCTTCCAACCATTCGATTTTCTGCCCCAAGAGGCGCCCATTTCGATCGTAGTGCCGTGGGCCAACCTTTCTCCAGGCGTCATCCAGCGCCGTATAAATCTTGCGCCTGGCCCTCAGCACCTGGCGTTGCTGGTCACCGAACGCCTCCATGCCCTGGGGCGGTGTGCTCAACCAGTTGTGCAAGGTGGCCTGCAGGGTCTTGTACTCTTGCTCCAACGCACGCAGCCAGCTCAGATCCAGCGCGCCGCGCTCGTTGATCAGGGCGAGCATTTCGTCCCGGGTGATTTCCGGGTACAGGCTGCGGACCCGCTCGCGTGTGATTTTTTCCCACTCAGTGCCACCGCGCCCGCTCAATGGATAGCCGCGACGCTCGCCCGGCAACACGCTCGGCGGTCGAAAAAACGGCAGCTTTTCCGGCGACATGCCCAAGGCTTTGCGCAACGGTGCTCGGCCTAATGCATGTTGCTGGATCAACCCCTTCAATTGCTCACCCTGGCCGACATGGGGCAGGCCAATCGCGTTGCGATGGGCGTCGGTCAACGCGTGCTGCAAGGCGCCATAGAAACCATTGAGGCCATGCAGATCCTGACCGCGCTCATCAAAGGCTTGATAACGTCCATCCTCCGTACGTGCCAGGACCTTGCGATTGCTCGCCTCCTGAGGGCCAAAACTGGCACGCAATGGGCCTTCAAACCGACCCTCGCGCACTTCCAGGCGCAGATTGTCCGACCAGCCGGGCAGCGCCGGCAGTGTGTGGAGGGCCAGGGTTTCGGTGTCTGGGCCGGCCAACGCATCGAGGTACAAGCCTTCATACGCGAGGGTCAGGCGCATTTGCTGCTGCGCCCGGCGCGCCTTTTCAGCGAGGCGCAGGGGAATGCGCTTGGCGCGGCTCATCGTGTCGCGCTCGGTCGGCGTCGCGTCCGCCAGCACTTCGCGCGCCAAAATCGTCGGCACACCGCTGAAGTCACGCTGGATCAGCATAATCGAGGTGTCTGAAGGTGGCTGCTGCTCGACGTAAATACTCTTCATCAACCGCTCGCGCACCTCGATGGCCCTTTGTTCGAGTTTCAATTGCAGGGCCTCGGTTCTCGCCTCGGGTGTGCGGGCGGTGTAACTGCCCACCAGAGCATCGCGCTGAGGTTCGCTGAACGCTTCGATAATGCGTATGGGCAACTGGCCGCTCATCAATTCGGCGCGGTGGACCTGCACGGTGTCCGCCGCCGCAGCCTGCTGATTACCGTATTTGATCGACGGCCCGCTCAACTCGGTGCCGGAAAATGCCTCGATCGCCTTGCTCGCTGGCCATCCAGGCAACTCCACCGCCAGGGATGCGGCATAGCTGCACAGTGCGCTGCTGAGCGAGCCCTGGCGAATACCCTCGGCGACGCTCACCGCATCGCGATACGCCCTGAACTGGCGCAGGGTGTCGAGCAGGATCGCCGGTACCGGCTCGCCTTCCACATGCACGCGGCGCAGCACGTCCTCACTCACCGCCGCAACGCTGCGCACCTGCTCCAACTCGGCATCACTGAAGCCCTCCGTCACCGGGCCCAATCGCCGCATCAACGTGGCGCCTTCCCAGGTGTGCGGGCGTTCCACTTCATGGTTCCAGAGGCCAGCGCCGTTGCTCTTCAATATCGGTTGATAGGCCTCGGCGCGCGTGGGATGGAGGATGCGGTATTGCTCGGTCAGCGGGTCTTGTTGCACGGCATAGCGTTTACCCTCCAATGGCAGCACGGTCTGGCCGTTGTGCCGGTGCAGGCCTTGCTCATCCGCCGCCACTGAAGGTAGGGACGCGGTGTGCTCATAGGTCGACAAGTCGGGTTTCCACAGCCGAGTCTTGCCACTGGGGAGAGTGACGGCCTTGAGCTGCTCGATAAACGGCGACACGGTGAAGTGCACCACGGCTGCCTGCACCGCCAGCGTCGCCAGGTTTTCCACCACGTCGGTGATGTGCGCCCAGCCCTCTTCGCGATCGCCTTCGCTCAGCTCGATGACACCTTCGATGACTTCGTAGAGCATTTGCCCGGCCATCGCCACGGCCATCAGCACGCCAAGCGGTGGCACCGCCATGGCCACCAGGTTGAGACCGAACAGGCCAATGCTCATGTAATGCGCGGCGCGCAGTGAGCGCGAGGCCTCATCGACATCGGCGGTGCTCACCGCACGATGCCGCGCATTCTCGAACAGGCGGGCACGCAGGCTGCCCAGGCGATAGGTCCACAGGTCCGGAACTTGCCAAAGGTCAACGAGGGTATGAGCGCGAATGTTGAATTCAGGGGCAGTGGCATGCACGCGCACGTAGGGATGTGGTTCGCCCAGTGTCGAAGGCGTGGCAAAGGACGGAGAAGTGAGCAGGCGCCCCCATTCGGATCGCAAGGCCTGTGCGCCAAATGGCTGGGGAGGTGCGTCCAGCACCAGTTCGGTCAGCCGTTTGTAGTAGTAGGCGCGGTCTTTGTCGGCAACGAACCGGGCAAAAAAATGCTGGTTCGGCGTAGCCCTCCAGCCTTGAGAGCGGTCAGCTTGCTGGGTGGTTTTCGCGCTCAGGCGCTCGGTCAATGCAGTGCTGAAGTCATTGAAGGTGTCATAACGCTTGATGGGATGGTCGGGGTCATCGGGAATATAAACGATGACCCAGCAGGTGTAGCCAGGCTTGGCGCAAGCGTCGATGACCAGGCAATCATGCAGGTGCAGGTTCATCAGGCTCAGGCTGCGATACACGATGGGCTTGCCGTCGCTGAGAATGTGTTTTTCCCCGGCCGCCACACGCATCAGCAAGGCGTGGTCGCTGTCACCAATGTCGCCCTTGAGCAACGCCAGGTACGCTGCCGCCTTGAAGGCGGCTTTCTGGTGCCGGACATAACGCTCGCGCAGTTCGGCCTGGGACTCGGCGTGGTCAGGTTTCAACTGCGCCTTGAGGTGAGCCTGGTACTGCTTGCCCAGGTCCAGGTCTCGGCACAGCTGGGTGAACGCATGAATCTTCAGGGTCGTGGTGTGGCGCTCGAAATGATCGCGCACGTCCGGTTGGGTGATGAAACCTGAGGCACTGTCGAAATAGCCCTCTCGAGTCTCGCGTTGCTCAAAGTTGCCAAGGGCAGCGTGCAGCAGGGAGAACGTTTTGACCCTGAAGCCACTGGTCTTTACGCCAAAGGCATCTTCCACCGGTACATACAGGCGCAACCAGGTTTGATTGACGTCCAGCTCGTGGCCGATAGCCTTTAGCTTGGCTTCCAACAAGGGTTGGGCAAACGCTTGCTCCGAGTGTATGTGACTGAAGGTTTTCTCCAGTTCGTTGAGCGAATCGCAACGGGCGTCCAGCAACACTTTGAGCTGATCTTTGTGTGCCTGGGAAGCAGCGTCATACCAGCGGGGAATGGCTGGCGGCGTGTCTTTTAGGGCCTTGCGACGGGAGGGCGAACTGTTGACCAGGCAAGTGGGGATCGCCTGTTTGATCAGCTCGTAATGTTGGCCCTGCTCACCGGGAAGCGGCGTGGCGGGGTCGGTGACCTGAAAGTCCGGCATGGGATGACAACCTTTTTCTTGGAAGAGGTTGTCATCCTAGGCACGCCGTTTTTGCGGCTGGCGCTAACTAAATCAATGACCCGTTCAAAACTGCTCGCGCGGGTTGAACGCAGCCTTTTGCGCCAGGGCCTCCCACAATGCCTTGACCTCATCATCCGCCGCCTTGGGCATGACGGCCTTGAGCTGGATGAACAGATAGCCGCGTTGCCCGGCCTTGTTCAGCAAACCATGGCCCTTGGCACGCATGCGCTGGCCGTTCTGGCTACCGGCAGGCACCTTGAGGTTGATCTTGCCGGTGAGGGTCGGCACGGCCACTTCCGTGCCCAGCGCCAACTCCCAGGGTGCCAGCGGCAGGTTGATGATCAGGTTTTCGCCGTCCACCTCGAACCTGGGGTGGGGCGCAAACTTGATGATCAGGTACAAATCACCATTGGCCCCGCCGCCAATGCCAGGCGCGCCCTGGGCCTTGAGGCGAATGCGCTCGCCATCGGCCACACCGGCCGGGATCTTCACGTTCAGGCTTTTGGTGGTGTTGCTCACATGCCGACCGGAGGCATCGTATTGCGGCACCTGGAAGCTGATCTGCTTGGACTCAGTGGACAGGGTTTCCTCCAGGGAGACCGTGAGCTGCATCTCCACATCCTGGCCCTTGCGCCCGGTAGGACGGCGCTGGCCGCCACCGAAAGCATCACCACGCGAGCCGAAGATCGAACTGAAAAAGTCCGAAAAGTCGCCCGCGTCCTGGCCACCACCAAAGCCGCCACGGCTCTGCCAGCCCGGTGGACCCTGGAACGGCTGGCCATGCTGGCCGTACTTGCGCAGTTCGTCGTATTCGGCGCGCTTGTCGGCGCTTTTAAGCGCTTCATAGGCCTCGGACGCATCCTTGAACTTGGCTTCGGCGTCCTTTTCCTTGCTGACGTCCGGGTGATATTTGCGCGCCAGCTTGCGATAAGCCGACTTGATCTCTTTGTCATCAGCCGTGGGCTCGACACCGAGAATCTTGTAGTAGTCTTTGAAATCCATGGGGGCATCACCATCCGTTATCGATATCGCGCAGCCCGCCACACGGCACGCCATGGCTGGCAGCCTGGGAATTGATGTCAGGGCGCGTCATAAGTTAATCGGCGGCACACAGGGTCAGTGCAATCACTGTGTACCGCCTGGATATGCCCACAAGATTGGGGCAAAACCCGCCCTTTCAAGATGGGATATGGCTATTTACGACGACAGACCCTTTACTTACTCGGGTAGGATCAAGCAAACAGGTTTTTTATTGCCCCCTCTGTGTACTGATAATCCATGCGCAGCTCGGCGCCCGCTGAAATGTCTTCAGTGGCAAATACCGCCGTCAGTATCAAATTCTCGCGTTTGGTTCGCGCACCCTCCCCTACCCCCATCCACCTGTCTGCCTCGACATTGAAGCCCACCGCTTCAACGTTGTAGCCACTGGGGGCCTGGCGCAACGGTTTGCCCTGGGCGTCATACTCGAAGAGGGTATTGATTCTGGAAATAATATTATCCCCCGACAGGTGGATCGGCTCTTCTACCAGGGTATTGCCCCGCGCGACCTCCTTGCTTCCTACCCTCATGGTGTACGTCTGCCCGCTGGGTCCGAAGATCCCCATGGGCAATACCGTTCCGCCGTACACGCCGACGATCTCGCCCTTGGCGATACGCCGGTTGGCAACCACCGTGGCCTGGCCTATCAACGCGCTTTCACCGGGCGCTTTCATGTCCTGGGCCGTAAACGAACGTAGCTGGAGTTTCTCTTCATAGCGTGCGCCCACCTGCTCATAGCCCTGAAATTGAATGTAGGGCTTGATCTGCTCCGAGGTGTAGCGCACACCGGGAGCTATCGTGACCGCTTGCTCCAATTCGCGAATGCGGATCGCCCGGCCTTGATAGTCCCTGAGCGGGTATTTGCCGTTATTGGCACGGTTATAACTGCCGATGCGATTGGGGCTGGCCGTAAGGTGGATATCGCGACGCATATGGCGCAGTTCCTCCGCCGTGTAGGGCGTTACCGGCATGGACTCCGACGCGTCGAAAAACTCATCGTCGGAGC